>CAXSFF010000413.1:0-4327 GCA_964236035.1 uncultured Acetobacteraceae bacterium | reverse complement strand
GCGGCAGTATCACTATCGTGCAACCAAATTACCGCTTCGCCTTCCGCGAGTACTTCGACGATTACGATCATAAGAGCATCTTTACCCATATAAGCCTGACGGATTTCCTGACCGCGAATGGATATGAAGTGTTTCAAGTGATACCGCGTTTCATGCCATTGTCGATCAAGGGGCGACTGCCGGTCTCGCCATGGCTCATCCGGGCGTGGCTTGCATCGCCGGTCAAACCTTTTGGCAAGCAGATGTTGATCCGAGCCAGACCGCGGAGATGAGTAAGCTCATGCTGCGGGATGCTCCAGTGCGTGAGAACGCCCCCCAGCCCTGGCTGGGAACGACGTCTCGGGGCTCTGCGTTCTTGTTGATCGGGTTGCTGGTTACCCTTGCGTTGCACAGCGGCGGCGGGCTCATGGACAGCCTGGCTTCGATCCGGAACCCGGGCGAAATTGATTATGGTGAGGGCATCGTTTGGCAGCAGACGGCGTTGATTCCTGGGCCGTCAATGTATGGAATTCGTTCGGATCTTCCGTTCATCGTGTTCCACTACCCTCCCCTCTATTACCTGGTGACCCACCTTGCTGGCACATTCATGCCGGATTTGCTGGCAGCGGGCCGGCTGGTGTCTGCTCTGTCGGCCGTAGCCATCGCGATAATGGTCGCCGGTCTGGTGCTCGCCGCCACGCCAGCGGGGTCCCATCGCGTGCTTCGATTTGCTTGCGCTGCGATGGCGGGGCTGTTGGCCTATAATGTCCACGCGCTCCGCATCTGGGGCCTGCTGATGCGAGTCGACACACTTGCGGTCGCTCTGGCCCTTGTCGGCATCCTCGTCGCCGCCCGGTCGAGCGGCCGGTGGCGCTCCACCACCTGCGCATTGTTGCTGTGCGTCGCCGCGGTGTACTGCAAGCAGACGGAGCTCCCTGCAGGTCTGGCGGTTTTCGCAATCGCCATGTTGCGCAACCCGCGTGCAGCGGTTGCCGCCGGTGGTGTCGCGCTGGTAGCAGGGTTGGTGCCGCTTGCGGGCTTGCAATGGGCCACGCATGGCGGCTTCTTGCACAACATCATCAGCGACAACATCAACCGGTTCGATTTCGCGAATGGCATGCGCACGCTTGCGGCGGAAGCGCCGAGCCTTCCTCTTGCCTTGTTGATTGTCTGTTCTAGTGTCTGCCTGATCCCCAGCGCCGTCTCCTGGCACGAGTGGGCAGGATGCCTCTCAGACCGTGTGATGGCGGCTCGAGCCTTGCTGCTACTGCATTTCGCGTTGTCGACGCTGATGCTGGCAACCATTTTCAAGTCGGGTAGCACTATCAACTACTTCTTAGACTGGCTTTGTATCGGGTCGGCGCTCGCCGGGGTGTTTCTTCAAGAGTTAATGAGCAAAGCCCCCGGCGCGCCGATTGTCCTCGCCACGCTGTGCGCCACCGTGCTGATCTCGCCCGTGCGCTTTATACCGGATCACCCATCCACAGCAGATCAAGCAACGCAGGACGCTCTGGTGCAGCAGATTCAGGCCGCCACCAAGCCAGTCGCTTCCGAAGACATGGTAGTGCTGATGCGCGCGGGGAAACCGGTCATCTACGAACCCGCCATCGTGACGGAACTAGCAGCTCTTGGGCGGTGGGACGAGCGATCGCTGGTGAACATGGTCGCCTCCGGCGGGTTCGTCTTCATGCTGACCGAGGATAACCAACCCGGCGCCACACCACGTCGCAGTCCAGCGGTCAACGAGGCCATGCGTGACGCGTATCCAGTGGTTGAACAGGTCAGCTCCCGTCTCTGGATGCATCGCCCGCGTTAAGCGTGCGTTAAAGAAATCTGCGACCAATGCATTGGCGCGCCCAGCCCTCCGGTCGGTTTGTGGGCGCTATACTGTCCTCGGTCTGTTCGGCTAGAGCAGCCTGTCACATGCGCCCGCGTCGCTCCAAGAGGGCCATTTCGAACCGCGTCCGCCGAGGGCCGATCAGCACGTGATAATCCGGTTTATCACGTGCTGCTGACTTCTAACTGTAGCGACGCGCAATGATAAGCGCCTCAACGCGCAATGATAGCGCATCTCCAAGGCACACTAGCTGAGACGGACCGGGTTGCCCGACACAATAACTGAGAGTGGACGCACGATCATTAAGACAGACGCGAGATCGTGCCGTTCGGTGCAGAATGGTTGAGACGAAAGCTCCGCCAGGAACGGTTGGTGTCCTTGTGGCTGTCTAAAGCAGCCGAAACCTGGCCGCAAAGCACTAGCTCCCAGCCACGAACCGCTCCAACCAATGAATATCATAATCCCCCGCCACGAACCCGGGGTCGGCAGCGATGCGCTGGTGCAGCGGGATCGTGGTCTTGATGCCCAGCACGGCGAACTCCTCCAGCGCGCGGCGCAGGCGGGCGATCGCGGCCGGGCGGTCCGGCGCGTGGACGATCAGCTTCGCCACCAGGCTGTCATAATGCGACGGCACCAGGTAGCCGGCATACAGCGCCGAATCGACTCGCACGCCCAACCCGCCCGGTGGATGGAACACGCTCACCCGGCCCGGCGTCGGCACGAACGTCTCCGGGTCCTCCGCCGTGACCCGCACCTCGATCGCGTGGCCGCTGAAGCGGATGTCGGCCTGGCCGTAGCCGAGCGGCTCGCCGGCGGCGATGCGGATCTGCTCGCGCACCAGGTCGATGCCCGTGACCATCTCCGTCACCGGGTGCTCGACCTGCAGCCGGGTGTTCATCTCGATGAAGGCGAACTGGCCGTCCTGGTACAGGAACTCCAGCGTGCCGGCGTTGCGGTAGCCGAGCCTCGACAGCCCCGCCGTCACCGTCGCCCCCAGCGCGTCGCGCTCGGCCGCCGTCAGCGCGGGGGAGCCGGCCTCCTCCAGCAGCTTCTGGTGCCGCCGTTGCAGGCTGCAATCCCGCTCGCCCAGGTGCACCACGGCGCCGTGCGCGTCGGCCAGCACCTGCAACTCGATGTGGCGGGGGCGGTCGAGGTACTTCTCCAGGTACACGGCATCGTTGCCGAACGCCGCCCGCGCCTCGGCCCGCGCCACCCGCCAGGCCTCCTCCAGCTCGCCGGCGGCGTGCGCGACCTTCATGCCGCGCCCGCCGCCGCCCGCCGCCGCCTTGATCAGCACGGGGTAGCCGATCTCCGCCGCGACGGCCGCCGCCTGCTCCAGGTCGGCCAGCTCGCCGGCGCTGCCGGGCACCAGCGGCACGCCGAGCGAGGCCATCGCCGCCTTGGCGGTGATCTTGTCGCCCATCATGCGGATGTGCGCGGCGGACGGGCCGATGAAGGTCAGGCCGTGGTCCTCCACCTTCTCGGCGAAGTCGGCGTTCTCCGACAGGAAGCCGTAGCCCGGGTGGATCGCCGCCGCCCCCGTGATGCTCGCCGCCGTCAGGATCGCCGGCACGTTGAGGTAGCTGTCGCGCGCGCTGGCCGGGCCGATGCACACGCTCTCGTCGGCGAGGCGGACGTGCATCGCCTCGGCGTCGGCGGTGGAGTGGACGGCGACGGTGGGGATGCCGAGTTCGCGGCAGGCGCGCTGGATGCGCAGGGCGATCTCGCCGCGGTTGGCGATCAGGACCTTGTCGAACACTATTCGATCACCAGCAGCACCTCGCCGAACTCCACGGGCGTCCCCGTGGCGACCAGGATGCGGGTGACGGTGCCGGCGTGCGGGGCACGGATCTGGTTGTAGGTCTTCATCGCCTCGATCAGCAGCAGCGTCTGCCCGGCGGCGACCGCCTGCCCGGCCGCGACATAGGGCGGCGAGCCGGGCTCGGCGGACAGGTACACCACGCCGACCATCGGACTGGTGACGGCGCCGGGATGCTCGGCGTCGTCTGGCGGCGGCGCGATGGTGGCCAGCGCCGGAGGGAGCGGCGCGGCGGACGGGGCGTAGGCGACCACGGGCGACGGCGTGCGGGCGACGCGGATGCGGCTCTCGCCGTCGTCGACCTCGATCTCGGTCAGCCCCGTGTCGGCCAGGATCTGCGCCAGCGCGCGGACTTCCTCCACGTTGATAGGCTTGCGGCTCATGCGTGGTCCTGGTTGAGGAGGATTTCAGCCATCGCGGTCAGCGCCAGCGCGTAGCCGCCGATGCCGAGGCCGCAGATCACCCCGACGGCGACCTTCGACACGTAGGAGACGTGGCGGAAGCTTTCCCGGCGGTGGATGTTGGTGACGTGCACCTCGATCACCGGCAGCTCGACGGCCAGCAAGGCGTCCATCAGGGCGAGCGAGGAGCCGCACACCGAGGCCATCGACGACGACCCGTTGGACTCCAGGATGTCCGAGACCACGCGGATCGTGTACGGGAACTCGTCGATCGACGGGACCATCGCTGTC
>CAXSFF010000412.1:0-4329 GCA_964236035.1 uncultured Acetobacteraceae bacterium | reverse complement strand
ATCGTCAACCACGAGGGCCAGGGCTGGTGGGACCCGATGTCGCAGGCCAAGGGTGACGTGTTCACCCTGGCGCAGCGGCTCGACCCCGGCCTCAACTTTGGCCAGGTGCGCAAGCTGCTGCGTGGCATGGTCGGCATGGCCCCGTCCTATCCCGTAGCCGAGCGTACGCACGAACGGGAGGAGCCCGCCGTGCCTACGGCCAAGCGCTGGGCGGGACGCGGCCGGCTGCGCCGGGGTTCGGCAAGCTGGGCCTACCTCGCCGTCACGCGCGCGCTGCCTCCGGGCAGCTGGCGCTTGCTTCGAGGACAGGCTGCCATGTCTGCCGGTGCAAGTATCCTTCCTTCGGCTTCGAACCACCCCTGACACCCAGGGGGGGCACCATATGGGCGTGTGGAGAGCATCGAATGGAGGTCGCCGCGACGCTTCGCGGCGCCGCGCCAGCACCAAGAGGCAATCCGCAGCAGCAACTGCTCTGACCATGGGTCCGGCCATGACCAGCATCCTAGCGCGCACCCATCAGGAGCCGCTGACAACACCGGCAAGGACTGTCACCCGGAACGAACGGGACACATGTGCACCAAGGAAGGTACAAAGCGATGGAAATGGGCACCACACTGGCAGATAAGTCGTCCCGGAAGGGACCGACAGCCATGGGGGACGACATCGACCCAGCAGAGGACGCGTATCGGAGGACGGTGCGCACCGAGGTGGCCATGGAGCTGATCAACAGCGTCAGGGCCCGGATCTACGCCCGCGTCTACCAGATCGAGAACGGCAGCGAAGCTGACCGGCACGAGGCAGACCGCCTGGAGGAAAAAGCAATAGCGCTCCACCGCCTCATCGACAGCTTGGACTGCAACGAGCAGGAGCAGGTCGAGGCCGTCATCGGGCGCTGGGGCCCTCTGCTCAAGGACAGGGAACGCATGTGGGCAGCATTGCAGGGCGATCACCCGCTCACCGACGCGTGACATGGCCGATCCCGATGACAGGCTGCGTTATGCCCTGACCGAGGAGCAGAATGAGCAAGTCTTCCGACGAAGGGTGCTGCGCTCGGGGCTGCCACCCTCCGCACGCGTCGAGAACCCGACCGCAGTCATTCTCGGAGGGCAGCCAGGGGCAGGAAAGACAGCGCTGCTGACCAGCGCCACTCTCGACCTCCAGGCCAAAGGCTCCACCGTCACCATCAACGGCGACCTTCTGCGTTCCTTTCATCCCCAATACGAGGCACTGCAGCGATCCGTGCCGCTCGATGCAGCGCGATATACCGACCATGACAGCGGACGGTGGGTGGAAAAGCTCATTGCCGCGGCCCAGGAGCGGCAGGTCAACCTCGTGATCGAAAGCACGCTGCGCCGGCCGGAGGTATTCGCCCGCACGGCCGGCCAGCTGCACGATGCCGGCTACCTGGTCGAAGCCCGGGTCATGGCGGTTCCCGAGCGCCTGTCCTGGCAAGGGGTGCACCAACGCTACGAAGCCATGCTTGCCGCCGGCGATGCAGGCCGGTTCACGTCTCGCGAGACGCACGACGCCGGGGCGTCCGGGATGCTCGAGACCTTGCGTCAGATCGAACGGACAAGGTCGGCAGACCGGGTTCTCATCGCCGATCGCGCAGGCACGGTGCTGTACGACAACAAGCTCGTCAACGGCGACTGGCGCGATCCGCCCAGAGGGGCGGACGTCGTGATGTCCGAACGCTCACGCCCACGCACTGCTGTCGAGATGCGGACCATAGACCGTGGCTGGGACGAGGTGCTTGACAGCATGCGACGCCGGCAAGTGCCGCCGGCCGACCTGGCCCGGATAAGGGACCTGGCGACGGCCGACATGCAGTTCTTCCGCGCAATGATGCCGCCCGCGGCAACTCCAAGCAGTCATGCACCGGACCCGGTCCCGGCGTCCCCAGCCGTGCGGGACACCACGGGAGGAAGGGACGTGTTGGGGACGATCATGCGCGGCCTACGCCCTCCTCCACCACCGTCGGCGCCGTCGACACCCGACCTGCCCGCAGAGCCTTTCACCGAGCGCTTGCGGGCTTTGGAGGAGCGCACGGCCAGGAGCTGGCAGAACCGGTCGGCCCCGAGCGAAGAGGCAGACGGGCAAGAGCCTGCGCCGGAGAGACCCAAGCCACGTTCAGGACCTGGGCCGGGCTGACGGGCGGCAGTTGCGGCGCCAGTCGGCGGCGGCGGCGCCAAGGGCATCTTGTTCGAGGCCACGGGCGTCCGGAGCATCGGCAGTCCGGCACCAGTGTCCGCACCGACCTTGGCCCAACGCCCTCCGGGAGCCCGCCGGACCTCAATCCCGCGTCGGTGGCCACCACACCCTGCCCGAGACCTTGTGCTGCTTGCCGGCCCAGATGTCAGTTTGCTGGCCCCGGCGCTGGTACTTGAGCGAACTGAGGGAGCATACGCAGCAGATACCATTCGAGGATAAAGGTGATGGTGCCGAGGATGAGCGGCGCGCCGCCACCGAACAGGAGCCAAGCCCGAGAAGTTGCAGACGGGCGAAATTGGACGGACGCAACACCTCGAGTCGCAGAAACCGCATCCGGTCCCGCCGTGTGCGCCTGTTCGCCTCCAGGAAGCGGGCCATGTCCTGCCACCGCCGCTCCGACGCGCCGTCAGGTAACTCCCGGAACCGTCCCAGCGCCGCAGCCAGATGACCGATCTCAACCACCCAATCGCTATCCTCCAGACCTTCGCCGAGGGTTCCATGGGTGATCACCATCAATGCGAGCACGTTTTGGTTCCAGGGAGGATACGCAGCCATCAGCACCTCCCGGGCTGCCATCACCTGCTGCTGCGGAGAAGGGCCGCCGAACAACCGCTCCCGGCCGTCCACCAGCCGCGACCAGCGGTTACCTCGTCGGGCAACCAAGCCGGTGACGGACTTCGTCTCGATCACGGCCACCCTCTGGCCGAGGAAGACAACGTGATCGAGCTGCGCGCGGCGTCCGTCCGGCGCGGAGAGGAACACGTCATGCACCGCACGCAACTCGTGCCGCCTTAGCAGCCGCCTGACCTGCCGCTCGGCCCGCCAGCCACGGACGGAGGGCTCCAGTACCGTCATCAACCCTAACATGGTCACCAAGATCAAAAAAACCGGGTAGGTGACCCACAGCGGTCCCAAGAAAATGAACCCAGCCAGACCAGTCAAGCCGACGCTGCCAAACAGAATAAGGCGCCCGATCCAATGCAGCAGCCGATCCTCGGAGAGCGTCGGTTTTTTCTGCGAAGGGGCGACTTCTTCTGAAAGCTTCGAGAGTGGTGCTGACATCTTGGTCTCCGTCACTGGCGCCCGTGGCCTGACGGCACGGGCGCAAGGACATTGCACGAGAGCGGTCTGCGAACAGCAAGTGGCTGCCATCCGAGATGGCCGGTTCGAAACGGCAGAAGTGGAACCGCAGCAGCGAACGGAAGACCGTCGGGCGTGCCGCCGCCATCGCCGGCACATGCCAACACCCGCGCAAGCCCAACGGTAAAGGCCGATCGGCGGCGACGAGGTGGCCACAATTTAGAGGTGGAGAATGCGACGCGCCGTTCTCAGGGACCTGGACGACACTGCAGGGATGCTGACTGAGAGCCGGTCAGTCGGCGTTACTGGCCGTCTCCAGCGGCGTCCGGGCCTGGACCGGAAGAGCCAGCGCATCTGGCTTCTCCGGTCCACTCAGCGCACACCGCACTGCCTGCCAGAATTGACCGTCCCTTCGGCTCTGCTGCACGGCCTCCGGCCGGTGGAAGTCGTGCACAGCCACCGAAGCACCATCGAACACGAGGGACATCAGCGGGTGCAACCGAAACCCTGGACCACGACGAACGCGCCCGCTTGGAGGAGATCGTTGACCTCACCCCCGAACTGGTCGCCGTCGCAGCGGCCCATGCCCGGCAGCCACAGGTGAAGATGGACGCCAGGCCATGCGATCACTGACGATGCCCCCTTGCACCCGAGGCACAAAGAAGAACGCCTGAAGCTGGGCGCAGGCGGGTGCCAGCACATCGCTGTCGCCCTGGTCGGTGCCGCCTACATCGCACCCGTGTTCAATCACAGCCTTGGAGCCACCATCGGCACCACAGCCACCGCAGCCGTCATCGCCGTGGCCTTCGAGGGTGCAGCTATGTGGCTTCTGCGCCATATTCCGTTTGCCCCCTGATCACCGCTAACCAGGAGACCGGCCATGCTCAACTTCCTGATCAATGCCGCCATGGTCACGACGATTTTCGTCGGCGGCACCCTCATCACCGTGCGGGTGATGGACTACCTCACCGAACGCACCTGACACTCCGCAACCCGCCGGCGCACCACCCCGCGCCGGCGGTCTAGCCTGGCCCAGCC
>CAXSFF010000411.1:0-4332 GCA_964236035.1 uncultured Acetobacteraceae bacterium | reverse complement strand
GGGCTGTACGGCCTGGGCTACCTGGCGGCCCGGGTGCCGTGGGCGCGCCGCTTCATGCCGCCGGAGCGCTACCGGGCCGGGCGCGAGTGGCTCGACGCCCACCTGGTGCGCACCGTGTTCGTCAGCCGCTTCCTGCCCGGCGCCCGCCTGCCCACGTATACCGCCTGCGGCTTCCTTGGCGCCGACCTGCGCCGCTTCATCCTCACCAGCATCGGCGCGACGCTGATCTGGACGTCGCTGCTGTTCGGCCTTTCGCTGGAGGTCGGCCACGTGCTGATCGAGCATTTCGGCGCCTGGCGCTGGGTCGGCATGGCCGGGTTCGCGCTGACCGTCGTGCTGATCACCCGCCTGGTGGCGCGGCTACGGAGCCTGGCATGACCGCTGTCCTGCGCGCCCTCGCCCGCACGCGCGCGCCGCGCGTGGCGCAGTTCTCCCGGTTCGAGTTCTGGCCAGCCGGGTTGTTCTACGCGCCCGTGGTGGCGCAATGGATCTGGCTCGGGCTGCGCCATGGCGACATGACGCTGCCGACGGCGGCCAACCCCCGCATCGAAACCGGCGGGCTATGCGGCGAGAGCAAGTCGTCGATCCTCGACACGCTGGCCCCTGATGCGGCCGCCCTGGTGGCGCCGTACGCCATGGTCACTACGGGAGCCGACGAGATGGCGGCGGCGTTGCCGGTCGCCGAGCGGCTGGGCTGGCCAGTGGTGCTGAAGCCGGACGTCGGCTGCAACGGCGCCGGGGTGCGGCTGATCCACGACGAGGCCATGCTGGAGCAGGCGCTGGCGGCGTTCCCGCGCGGGGTGCGCGTCATGCTGCAACGCTACGTGGCGGACCCGGGCGAGGCCGGCATCTTCTACATCCGGCATCCGGATGCGGCCGTGGGACGGATCACGTCGCTGACCTTGAAGGCGATCCCCGCCGTAGTGGGCAACGGCCGCTCGACGCTACATGCGCTGGTGATGGCTCATCCCCGCGCGGGCGCCGTGCCGCAGGTTTACTTGCCGCGATTGGGAGACCGGCTGCACGACGTTCCGGCGGCGGGCGAGGTGGTGCCACTGGTGTTCACCGGCAACCACTGCAAGGGCGCGGTGTTCGAGAATGGCGCCGACGCGATCACCCCTGCGCTGAGCCGCGCGGTCGAGGCGTTCGCCCGTGGCATCCCGGACTTCCATTTCGGCCGCATCGACGTGCGCTACAGCTCGGAGGCGGCGCTGCGGGCCGGCCAGGGCTTCACCGTGATCGAGGTGAATGGCGCCGGGTCGGAGGCGACGCACATCTGGGACGCGCGCTGCACGCTGCGGGAGGCGTATGCCTCGCAGTTCGCCCATCACGGCATGGCGTGGGAGATCGGCCGCATCATGCGTGCGCGTGGCCATCGCACGTCCGGGTTGCGGGCGATGTACCGATCCTGGCGCAAGCAGCTGCGGCTGATGGCGTCGTATCCACTCAGCGACTGATGGATGTCCGCCGTGCTTCTCCTCCTCCCCTTGCGGGAGGAGGCTGGGAGGAGGGGTGGCGACGCCGCACTGGGGTGCGGCGACCCCTCCCCCGGCCCCTCCCGCAAGGGGAGGGGAGAAGAATTAGGGGGAGAACACCCGGCCTGCCACCGCGTCCAGCTTCGCCATCAACGCCGGGTCACGTGCGCCGGGCGCGGTGATGATCGCGGCGTCGAGCGCACGGTCGCAGCCGGCCGGGCATGGGCCGCGCGGCGCGCCGATCGCCGGCACCACCGTTTGCACCAGGGCGCGCGCCAGTTCGGCGTTGCCCAGCAGGACCTTGACCACCTGGTCGACGGTGACGTGGCCGTGGTCCGCGTGCCAGCAGTCGTAGTCCGTCACCATCGCCACGGTGGCGTAGCAAAGCTCCGCCTCGCGGGCGAGCTTGGCCTCCGGCATGTTGGTCATGCCGATCACGCTGCATCCCCAGCTGCGATATAGGTTGCTCTCGGCCTTGGTGGAGAACTGCGGGCCTTCCATCACCAGGTAGCTGCCACCCCGGGTCATCGGCAGGCCCAACCTGTCACCGGCGGCGGCCAGCGCGTCGCCCAGCCGGGGGCAGACGGGATCGGCGACCGACACATGCGCCACGCAGCCCTCGCCGAAGAAGCTCTTCTCGCGTGCGAAACTGCGGTCGATGAACTGGTCGACGATGACGAAGTGCCCTGGCGGCAGCTCCTCCTTCAGGCTGCCGACCGCCGACAGCGACAACACGTCCGTCACCCCGGAACGCTTCAACGCGTCGATGTTGGCACGGTAGTTGACATGGCTGGGCGACAGCCGATGCCGGCGCCCATGCCGCGGCAGGAACACGCACTGCACGCCCGCCAGCCGTCCGAACAGCAGATCGTCCGACGGCTCCCCCCAAGGCGTGGCGACCCGGCGCCACGCCTTGTCCTCAAGCCCATCGATATCATACAGGCCGGAACCGCCGATGATGCCGATAACCGGCTGGATGGCCTCGCTCATGCCCGGCGCTCAGTGCAGGCCGGCCCAGATCTTCCGCTTCACCGCGTAGGTCACCACCGTCATCCCCGCCAGGAAGATCACGATGCGCACACCCATCCGCTTGCGCTGCTCCATCTCCGGATTGGCGATGTAGGTCAGGAACGTCACCACGTCGCGCGACATCTGCTCCACCGAGGCAGGCGTGCCGTCGGCATAGGTCACAGCGCCCTCGCGCAGCGGCTGCGGCATGGCGATCTGCTTGCCGTTGAACCACTCGTTGTAATACAGGCCGTCCTGCACCTTCATGCCAGAAGGCGGGTCGCGGTAGCCGTTGAGCAGGTCGTACACGTAGCTCGCCCCGCCCTCACGCGCCTTGATGATGACCGACTGGTCGGGCGGCAACGCGCCGTTGTTGGCGGCGCGTGCGGCCTTGTCGTTCGGCCACGGCGAGCGGAAATGGTCCGACGGCAGCGCCGGGCGCTCGAACGGCTCGCCGGCGTCGTTGATGCCGCCGGGGATGGTGATGGTGGCGGCGATCGTCTTGACCTGGTCCTCGGTCAGCCCGATCCCCATCAGGTTGCGGTAGTACGCCTCCTTCATGGAATGGCAGTTGGAGCAAACCTCCTTGTAGACCTGGAACCCGCGCTGGGCGGAGGCACGGTCGAAGGAGCCGAATGGGCCGTCGAAGGAGAAATGCTGCTCCGGCAGGCTGGCTTCCCGCTGCGGCGCCAGCGACGCCAGGGTGGTTTCCTGCGCCGCCGCCGGCACCGCGCCGAGGGCAACACCCCCGAGCAGTGCCGCGGCCTGTGCCAGCGGAGCCAACTGCATCACACCTTCTCCATCGGCTTGGCATAGGCGCCCTGCGGCAACGGGCCGCCGCCACGCCCGCCTTCGCCCGGCGTCCGCAGCACGGGGCGGCTGATGCTCTCCGGCAGCGGCAGCGTGCGCTCGTACTTGCCCAGCAGCGGCAGCGCCACCAGGAAGTGGAAGAAGTAGTACGCCGTCGCGACCTGGCCCAGCACCGGCCAGATGCCGGTCGGATGGTGGGCACCGACCTCGCCGAGCACCACCAGCGATGCGATCAGCACCATCAGCAGCACGCGGTAGACGGGGCGGAACCGGGCGGAGCGGACCGGCGAGGTGTCGAGCCACGGCAGCAGGAACAGCAGCGCGATGGAGCCGAACATCAGGATGACGCCGCCCAGCTTCGAGTTGACCGAGCGCAGGATGGCGTAGAACGGCAGGAAGTACCACTCGGGCACGATGTCCGCCGGCGTCACCAGCGGGTTGGCCGGGATGTAGTTGTCGGAGTGGCCCAGGAAGTTCGGCGCGAAGAACACCAACACGGCGAACACCAGCAGGTAGACGCAGATGCCGACGCTGTCCTTGATGGTGTAGTACGGGTGGAACGGGATCGTGTCCTGCGGCGACTTCACGTCGATGCCCAGCGGGTTGTTCGACCCCGTGATGTGCAGCGCGACGATGTGCAGGAACACCACGCCCGTGATCATGAACGGCATCAGGTAGTGCAGGCTGAAGAAGCGGTTCAGCGTCGGGCTGTCGACGGAGAAGCCGCCCCACAGCCAGGTCGTGATGCTGCTGCCGACCAGCGGGATCGCCGAGAACAGGCTGGTGATCACGGTGGCGCCCCAATACGACATCTGGCCCCACGGCAGCACGTAGCCCATGAACGCCGTCGCCATCATCAGCAGCAGGATCACCACGCCGAGCATGAACAGCAGCTCGCGCGGCGCCTTGTACGACCCGTAGTACAGCGCGCGGAAGATGTGGATGTAGACTACGATGAAGA
The DNA here is from genome assembly GCA_964236035.1 of uncultured Acetobacteraceae bacterium. Taxonomy (GTDB): domain Bacteria; phylum Pseudomonadota; class Alphaproteobacteria; order Acetobacterales; family Acetobacteraceae; genus CAXSFF01. The sequence goes on along the minus strand of CAXSFF010000411.1, from coordinate 78 downwards.
ACATCGACGCGCCGTTGGCGTGCACGTAGCGCAGCAGCCAGCCGTAGTTCACGTCGCGCATGATGCGCTCGACGCTGT
>CAXSFF010000410.1:0-4332 GCA_964236035.1 uncultured Acetobacteraceae bacterium | reverse complement strand
ACGCCAAGTCGTTCCGCGACATGCAGGTGCAGACCCGCGGCGAGTTCGGCGGCCTGGGTCTGGAAGTCACCCAGGAAAACGGCATCATCAAGGTGGTGTCGCCGATCGACGACACCCCCGCCGCGCGCGCCGGCATGAAGGCGGGCGACCTGATCACCACGATCGACAACACCACCGTGCAGGGCCTCTCCCTGAACGACGCCGTCGACAAGATGCGCGGGCCGCCCAACAGCACCATCCACCTGATCGTCAAGCGCGAGGGCATCGACAAGCCGGTCGACGTGAGCATGCAGCGCGAGGTCATCCACATCCAGGTGGTGAAAAGCCACATGGAGGGCGATATCGGCTACGTGCGGCTGACGCAGTTCAACGAGCAGACCGACAGCGGGCTGCGCGCGGCCGTGCAGAAGATGCGCTCGACCATGGGCGACAAGCTGCACGGCATCGTGCTGGACCTGCGCAACAACCCGGGCGGCCTGCTGGACCAGGCGGTCGCCGTGTCCGACGACTTCCTGGACCAGGGCGAGATCGTCTCGACCCGCGCCCGCCATCCGGAGGACAGCCAGCGCTGGGACGCCAAGCCCGGCGACATCACCGGCAACCTGCCCGTGGTGGTGCTGACCAACGGCGGCTCCGCGTCGGCCAGCGAGATCGTCGCCGGCGCGTTGCAGGACCACGCCCGCGCCGTGCTGCTGGGGCAGCGCACCTTCGGCAAGGGGTCCGTGCAGACGGTGATCCCGCTGCCGGGGAACGGCGCCATGCGGCTGACCACGGCGCGTTACTACACGCCGTCCGGGCGCTCGATCCAGGGGCTGGGCATCACCCCCGACATCACCGTCGCCAGCAGCCGCACCGAGACGCCGCACTTTGGCCCCGAGCGCGAGGCGGACCTCAACCACACCATCACCAACCAGGGCGGCACCCCGCCCAGCACGCCGCGGCCGCCGCGTACCGACCTGCCGCCGATCGCGTCCAACATCCCCGCGGTGCCGCCCGAGAACTGGCCGACGTTCGACGCCGCCAAGCCGGACACCGACTTCCAGTTGCAGCAGGGCCTGTTGGTGGTGCGGGCGATGGCCGCGCAACAGCAGCGCCACGCTAACCGCTGATCCGCGATGCCGGCCGTGCGGCTCCCCCGCATGACAGGCTGGCGGGTGCTTGGCGGGTTCTGGGCGTTGGTCGTGCTGGCGGTCGTGGCGGGCGGAACGACGTTGCAGGCGCTCGGGCCTCCCGTGACAGGCCCCTCTGTGGCAATCGCGGCACCGCCAGAGCCGACGGCGCCGTCCGTGACCCCAGCCAGCGCCGTCGCGCCCGCGATCACGCCGAACGCCATTCCCGCGCCCGCCGCCCCGCCCGTCGCGCCGGACCCCCCGGCAGCGCCCCCCGCCGGTCAGATCGCGTCGCCGGACCCGGCGCTGCTCGAGCCGTCCTCCAGTAGCGCGGACGTGCAGCGCCCGCGCATCGCCGCCGACGGCCGCACCTCGATGACCGTCTACAGCCGGCCGGTCGACCTGGCGGACCGGCGTCCGCGTATCGCCATGCTGGTGGTGGGCTTCGGCCAGTCCGCCGTCGATAGCAGCGTCGCGATGGCTTCCCTGCCGGGCGCCGTCACCCTCGGCTTCTCGCCCTACGCCGCCCATCCCGAGGCGCTGCTGAAAGAGGCCCGTGCGCTGGGCCATGAGTACCTCGTGACCCTGCCGATGGAGAGCCAAGGCTACCCGCTCAACCAGTCCGGCCTGCACGCGCTGCTGACGACGAACTCGCCGGCGGCGAACGATGCGCAACTACAATGGGTGCTGTCGCGCATGCAGGGCGAGGTGGGCCTGACCGGCGCCTCCGACGGGTTGCGCGGCGAGCGCTTCGCCTTTGCCGCCGTGCCGTTCGGGGTCGTGCTCAACGAGCTGGCGTCGCGCGGGCTGCTGTATGTGGACCCACGGGCGGGGACGCCGTCGCGCGGCGCCGTCGTCGGCGTGACCGCCGTGGTGGACGACCCGCCGACCCGTGCCGAGATCGACGCCAAGCTCGCGGCGTTGGAGCAGCAGGCGCGCGACACGGGGGTGGCGGTGGGTCTGGCCGGTCCGCTGCGCCCCGCCACGGTGGAGCGGGTGGCAATCTGGGCGCGCGGGCTCGACTCGCGCGGTATCCTGCTGGTTCCCATCAGCGCCCTCGTCGCCGCCAAGGCGTCCTGAATGCCGCAGTCGGCGCTGCCGTACCGGCCCAACGTCGGCGCCGTGCTGTTCGACGGACGCGGCCGCGTGTTCGTCGCCCGCCGCGCCGACCTGCCGCAGGGCGATGGCGTGCCCGGCGCGTGGCAGTTGCCGCAAGGCGGCATCGACGCCGGCGAAGACCCGGCGAGGGCCGTGCTGCGGGAGCTGCGCGAGGAGATCGGCACCGACCGCGCCGAGATCATCGGCGAGCATCCGGACTGGCTGACCTACGACCTGCCGCCCGAGCTGGTCGGCACGGCTTTGCGCGGGCGCTACCGTGGCCAGCGGCAGCGGTGGTTCGCGCTGCGCTTCACCGGCAGCGATGCCGACATCCGCCTCGACCTCGACCCGCATCCCGAGTTCGATGCCTGGCGTTGGGTTCCGCTGCCGCAACTGCCGGCTCTCGCGGTGGCATTCCGGCGTCCCATTTATGATATACTGGCGCAATCCTTCGCGAGGTTCGATGCGCCATCAGGAATCACTAAACCGACCATTGACCCGGCTGATGCCTGAGCCAAGGCTGACCGTCGTCGGCATCGGCGCGTCCGCGGGCGGGATCGAGGCATTCCGGCTGTTCTTCGAGAACATGCCGGATGACAGCGGCATGGCATTTATCGTCATCCTGCACCTGCCAGCCCATCGCAAGAGCATGTTGCCCGACATCCTGGCCCGCTGGACGTCGATGCCGGTGGTGGACGCCGCCGATGGCCAGCTGATCGAGGCGAACCACGTGTATGTGCCGCAGCCGCACTCGGTGGCGACCGTGCAGGGCAATCGCCTGCGCGTGCGGATGCCAGCGGAGGACCAGCCACGGGAAGACCGCCAGATCGACGGCTTCTTCGACTCGCTGGCCGGCCTGCGGGAGGCAGCGGTCGGCATCGTGCTGTCGGGCAGCGGCTCCGACGGCGCCCTCGGCCTCAAGGCGATCAAGGAGAGTGGCGGCCTGACCATGGCGCAGGGCGTCGATGGACCGGTGCCGCAGTATGACGCGATGCCGGCCGGCGCGATCGCCACGGGCGCCGTCGACCTGGTGGCGCCCGTCCAGGACATGCCGGGTCACCTGGTCAGGTTGCAACAGGCCCGGCTGGCGCTGAACGAAAGTGCGGCTGACGTGTCGGCCGAGGCGACGGAGGCGGCCCGGCTGGCGATCTGCACCATCCTGCGGGCGCAGGTGGGCCACGATTTCAGCGGCTACAAGGACAAGACCTTCCTGCGCCGGGTGCAGCGGCGCATGCAGGTGCTGAACATCGTGCCCATCGCGGACTATGTGGCGCGGCTTAGGCAAGACCCTGACGAGGTCAAGCTGCTGTTCCGCGACCTGCTGATCCGGGTGACCAGCTTCTTCCGCGACGCCGAGACGTTCGCGTTGCTGAACCAGGTTGCCGTGCCGCAACTGTTCGAGGCCAAGACCGGCGACTCGACCATCCGCATCTGGGTGCCGGGCTGCGCCACCGGCGAGGAGGCCTACTCGCTCGCCATCCTGATGCGCGAACACATGGACAGCCTGCCCAGGCCGCCCAAGGTGCAGATCTTCGCCACCGACATCGACGAGCCGGCGATATCGACGGCCCGGGCGGGGCGCTATCCCGCCACCTTGCTGAACGGCCTGTCGGAGACCCGGCGGCGGCGCTTCTTCACCGAGGCGGCGACCGGCTATGCCGTGACGAAGGAGATCCGCGAGCTGTGCACGTTCTCCGAGCACAGCCTGGTGCGCGACCCACCGTTCTCCCGGATGGACCTTATCTCCTGCCGCAACCTTCTGATCTACATGGACAACGACCTGCAGACCAAGGTGATCCCGGCCTTCCACTACTCTCTGGCGCCGGGCGGCATCCTGCTGCTCGGCAGCTCCGAGACCACGTCGCGCCATGAGGACCTGTTTGCCCCGCTGGACAAGGCCGCGCGCATCTTCCGGCGGCGCGACGTGCAGGGCGCCTCGCTCAAGCTGTTCCAGCAGGACCAGGTCAAGCCCCAACGGCCCGGTCCGGCGCGGCAGCGCGACGTTGCCAAAGCGCTGCCTGCCGCCAAGCGCCCGCAAGCCGCCGGGTCCGATGACGGCGGCCAGGCTTCCCGGCCAGAACTAACGAAACGCCCTTTCTGTACGCATAAGCGGACAAAGCTGGAA
>CAXSFF010000409.1:0-4343 GCA_964236035.1 uncultured Acetobacteraceae bacterium | reverse complement strand
ACATTCGACTCGCCATGCAACAGGTTGCCTTGACGCGCAGCCAAGCACATAGCGCATTCAAGCAGCATGCAAAGCAACCCTCACATCCCGACCAAAATCTACGTCCTCGTACACGGGGTTTATGGAGGGGGCTGGATCTGGCGGGACGTCGCCGAGGGCCTGCGAACGCTTGGTCATACTGTCTGGGCCCCGACTCTGACCGGCCTTGGTGAGCATGCCCACCTTCTGTCGCCGCAGATCACCGTAGGCACCCACATCCAAGACGTGGCCGGCCTCATTGAGGCAGAGGAACTCAGCGGTGTCATCCTGGTCGGCCATTCCTACGGTGGCATCGTGGTGACGGGGGTGGCCGACCGCGTGCCTGACTGCATCCGGCACATCGTTTACCTCGACGCATTGATCCCTGAGGACGGCGACACGGCGTTCGCGATCATTCCAGCCGATCTGGCCGACGGCCGCAGAACAGCCGCACGCGAACACAGCAGGGGCGTTGCGCTGCCAGTGCCAACTCCGGACGCGTTCCCGATCCCGGACGGCCCGGCCAAGGACTGGTTCATGCACCGGCTGCGCCCGCACCCGCTCGGCACCTACGACAGCCCGGTCCACCTCACCAGACCAGCGGGCGCCGGCCGTCCGGTGACCTATGTCTCATACACCGACCCGCCGCTTGCCTCGATCGAGCCGAGCCGGCAGCGGGCCCGCGCCAAGACGGACTGGCGCTACCTGGAGCTGGCCGTCCCGCACGACGTCGAGGTGCCGATGCCGGGGAAGGTGGTCGAGCTGCTGGCCGGGATCAGCTAGGCGCGGTTCGTGACACGGCTGACGTGGCCCTGAGGTCGGACAGGGTCCGTCGGTTTGGATGTGACGCGTGCCGGCGCTAGCGTCGCGGCAACAAACACCTTGGAGGACGTCCGCATGCCTGTCAGCCGTCGCACCCTGATCACGGCCACCGCCGCGCTGTCCGCCGCCCCGCTCGTGCGCCCGCGGGCGCAAGCTGCCAACACCCTCCGCATCGGCGTGCTCACCGACCTGTCCGGCACCTACAGCGACACGTCCGGGGCAACCTCGGTGGCGTGCGCCCGGCAGGCGGTGCAGGACTTCGCCGGGTCGCGCGGCCTGCAGGTCGAGGTGATCGAGGCCGACCACCAGAACAAGCCCGACGTCGGCGCCGGCATCGCCCGGCAGTGGTTCGACCAGGGCGTGGACATGGTGACCGATGTGCCGAACTCGGCCGTGGCGCTGGCGGTTAAGACGATCGCGGTCGAGAAGAACAAGGCCTACCTGAACAGCGGCGCCGCTTCCACCGCGCTCACCGGCGCGGGCTGCACGCCGACCACGATCCACTGGGGCTACAACACCACCATGCTCGCCCGCTCCGCCGCGGCGACGGTGCAGGCCGGTGGCCGGTCATGGTACTTCATCGTTGCCGACTACGTGTTCGGCCGCGACCTGACGCAGCAGGCGACGGGGTTCATCGATGCCGCCGGCGGCAAGGTGCTGGGCTCGGCGGCCTACCCCTTCCCGATGACGACCGACTTCTCCGCCTTCCTGCTGGAAGCGCAGGCGAGCGGTGCGGACGTGATCGCCTTCGGCAACGCCGGCGGCGACACGGTCAACTGCATCAAGCAGGCGCACGAGTTCGGCCTGACGGGGGGCGGCAAGCGGCTGGCGGCGATGCTGGCCTTCATCCAGGTGATCAAGTCGGTGGGGCTGGACACGGCACAGGGCCTGCTGCTGACCGAAAGCTTCTACTGGGACCTGAACAACCGCACCCGCGCCTTCATGGAGCGCATCAGGCCGAAGCTTGGCGGCAACTACGTCAGCTCGGAGCAGGCGGGCACCTATGCGGCAACGCTGCACTACCTGAAGGCCGCGGCCGACCTGGGCGTTGCGGCGGCGAAGGCGAACGGCGCCGAGGTGGTCGCGCGCATGAAGGCTATGCCGACCGACGACGACTGCTACGGCACGTTGCGCATCCGTGCGGACGGGCAGGCGCTGCACCCGGCCTACCTGTTCCAGGTCAAGGCGCCTAGCGAGAGCACGGGGCCGTGGGACCTTTACAAGCTGGTCTCGACCACCTCGGGCGAAGATGCCGCGCCGCCCATCGAGAGCTGCAAGCTGAGCGGGTAGGCTGCCCCTTCGGTGGCAGCCTGGCAGCAGGACGAGTGGACGGGTCGAGAACGCTGCCTGACTGCGCAAAATGCTGGCAGCGGGCCACGAGGAGCGAAGTGACCCCGCCGCCGCGGCCGTTCCGCCTAGTGTATCGCGCCTTCGACGCCTTCGAGTTCGACCCGGCCAAGAGCGAGGAAGTGTTCGAGCTGCGCGGCTTCGACCTGGCGTATGCCCGGCGAATGTTCCCGGGCTACGTGCTGGAGCGAGAGGACACGCGCGAGAACTACGGCGAGCCGCGCTTTCGCGTCATTGGAGAAGTGCTGCAAGACATCCTCATGGTGGTCTATACTCCCCGGGGCAGCACCTGCCGCCTGATCACCGCCTGGGAAGCCGAAGACTGGGAGTTGGACCTTTGGTATGAACGATTTTCCTGATACGCCCGGCACGCGCCTGGTGACGATCCCCGCCTCCGATCTCCACCCGGGCCGGGTGGTTCGGTCCCGTATGGGCCGACGTAACCCGGCGGACACCGAGCCGCGGCCAGAGATCTCGCCCGAGGATATCGAGGCCACCCGCGCCGAGTTGGCCGAGTTGCGCCGCCGCATGACTTGCCGGACGGCCTAAGCGGGGACGCCGTGGTCCGCCTAAGGCGGACCTGATGGAAAAGGCGGTGCGGATCATCGCCGGGGAGGTGCCGCCCGTGCGGGTCCATACGGCCGCCGATCTGGCCCAATGACCGCGAAGCTATGCAGACTGGCCACTCTTTACGAAAGGCGCAGACACCGTTGGCGAATTCGTTTGACCCGTCAGGACGCGCATCGGTAAGCAGAGGAGACCCGTCCTCGATGCTGATAAAGCGAGGTCCAGTAAGCCAGCGACGCTCTGAACAAACGGCAAAATCCAAATTCGCCAACGGTATCGGCGCATTATGTCAAAAGTGGGCTATGCTACCATCAGCAGCGGCAAGGGATGGTGTCCATGCCGGAGCGAGTAACCAAGGGCAAGGGGCGAACTGTTAAGGGTGGGCAGGATAGGATGCCACTGACGCCTCGGACAGGCGTGAGCGGGTCAAGGACTTCCTGACTGGGGTCACGCCATAGAACGGGGTCTTGGCAGCTTTTGGTGAAGCTGGACCAGCCTTATGAGCGTGCCGTTGTCGGACTGCTTGCTGCACAGGGCGGCACCGCATTGCTGCCACTGCTGATGCCTCTCATGTCAGGCGTTGGAACGCCTTCCACTCCTTGCTGATCATCGGAGCCCGCCATGCGTATCGCCTCGCTCGCCCTGCTCGGCTTCCTTGCCGCCCTTCCTGCCGCCGCGCAGGGCTACTATCAGGCACCACCGTACGGCTACGCCGCGCCGCCTGCATACGGCTACGCCCCGCCCGCTCCGAACGCTTGGGCCTCAGCCCGCGAGGGATGGCAACGTGCTAGGCGTGCCGAGGACGTCGCACGCTGGCGTGCGGAGAACGGCGATTACGAGGGCGCTGATCGCGCTCAAAGGTGGGCGGACCGCCATCGCGACCGTGCGCGCCGGGAAGCAGATATTGCCAGGGGTCGGTGGTGACGGCGCCTGACATCGAGCAGGCTCCAACGCTCAGATGCCACAGATAATTGCAGTTGGTGCATGGCAAGCCATGCTCCGTCATGACCTGCGGTGGAAATAGGTTCAACTGGGATGTAGGACCGGCGCATGGGTTGGAACCCGCGTTCTCTCCCGTCCCCACCCTCGCAGCTTACCCGCCTATCCGGTGTAGTCAGGCTCGGAGCGCTCACCTGTCCTGGGTGCCCCATGTCGGATGACAGCGATGGCCTGGAAGTCCGGATCCGCCCGCTCCGGGCACGCGGCCCGGTTATTGGAGAGTGATGACCTGATGCAGGACACGGACACGCCGCCGCGGCGCAACGAAACCGACGATGCAGAAACTGCCTCGGCCGAGGCAAGCATGCGCCTGGCGTTGGAGCGCCTGGGCACCCGGTCCAGCCCGGTTCATCGTGCGACAGACGGCAGGGCCAACAACGCAGCAGCTGGCGCCCGTGCCACGCCGCGGCCACGCCCGCGGTCCGTACGCGACGGCGACGTGCCGGTCGTGCACATGCCGTCAGCGCCCCGCCTGCCGGGCGAGGCCGGGCGCGAGCTGGCGGAGGAGCGCGCGGCGCGCCAGCGTGCCGAAGAGGCCCTGGCCGACGCCCAGGGCACCATCAGCCGGCTGCAGGTGGCCCGCTCCCGGA
>CAXSFF010000408.1:0-4344 GCA_964236035.1 uncultured Acetobacteraceae bacterium | reverse complement strand
CGGTGGACTGGCACGCCAGCCCGCTGCGCGGCCTGGTGCGGCCGGGCATGTCGGTCACCGCGGCCGTGCGGACCGGGACGGAGCCATAGCGTGCGCAACCTCGCCGTGCGTGCCGTGGTGGTGGCACTCGCCTTGCTGGGCGTGGCCGCGTTCGCGATCGACTGGAACCAGCTGCTCCTCTCCGAGGGGCGGCGCAACACGGACGACGCCCAGCTGCAAGGCGACCCGGTGACGCTGCAGACCCGCGTCGGGGGCTACCTGCAGGAGGTGCCGGTCGCCGACTACGCGTTCGTGCATCGGGGGGACCTGCTGTTCGCCGTCCAGGACGTGGACTACCGCGCCCGGGTGGATCAGGCGGCGGCGTCGCTGGCCATGGCGGAGGCGGCGGTGGCCGTGGCGCAGGCCCAGCTGGCGCAGCAGGAGGCGCAGATCGGCGTGGCGACGGCGCAGGTCCACGAGGCGGATGCCGGGCTGGTCCAGGCGCGGCAGGAGAAACAGCGGCAGCAGGCGCTGCTGCACACCGAATCCTACCTGCAACGGGACTGGGACAGCGCCCTGTCCAACGAGTCCGGCCAGCAGGCCGGGCGGGAGGGCCGGATCAAGGACCTGACCGCCGTGCAAGCCGGTGTCGGGGTGATGCGCGCCCAAGTGGAGCAGGCCCGCGCGCAGGCCGGCGACAGCCGGGCGGCGCTGGCCTACGCCCGGATACAGTTGGGCTACACGCGGATCACCGCCCCCGTGGACGGCGTGGTGACCGCCCGGCTGGTGCGCCGCGGCGCCTACGTGTCGCCGGGCGCCACGCTGATCACGGTGGTGCCCGTCCAACCCGTCTGGGTGGTGGCCAACTACCGCGAGGTGGCGCTGACGCGGATGCGGCCGGGCCAGGCGGTCGAGGTGCACGTGGACGCGCTGCCCGGCCTGTTGCTGCACGGGCATGTGGACAGTTTGCAGCCGCAAAGCCAGCAGGTGCAGTCCGCCCTGCCGCCGGACCGGGCCGCCGGCAACTTCACCAAGGTCACCCAGCGCGTGCCGGTGAAGATCGACCTCGATCCCCGGCCGGAACTGGCCGGCCGCCTGCGCCCCGGCCTGTCAGCCGAGACCTGGGTCGACACGACGGGAAGCCCGGCGCCGTGAACCCGCTCGCGCCGCCCGTCCCGCCGGCCCCGCCGCCCGGGCCGGACGGCAAGCCGCAGCAAGGCCCGCCACCGATCGGCTGGGGGCTGGCGCTCGGCATGGCCGGGGCGGTGCTGGGCTCGCTTGCTTCCAACCTGGACACGCGCCTGACGACGTTCTCCCTGGCGGACCTGCGCGGCGGCATCGGCTACGGCGTGGACGAGTCGTCCTGGGTTTCGCTGGCGTACGACATCGCCGAGGTTGCGGTGGTGCCGATGACGCCGTGGCTGGCGTCCATCATCTCGCCGCGCCGAGCAATCGCCGCGGCGGCGGCGCTGCTGACGGTGGCCGGCGGCTTCGTGCCGAGTGCCGCGCCGCATCTGACCTGGCTGGTGGGGCTGCGCTTCCTGCAGGGCATGGGGGGCGGCGCGCTCATTCCCCTGCTGTTGCTGACGGTGTTACGCTTCACGCCGCTGCACCAGCGGGTGATCGGGCTGACCGTGTATTCCTTCGTGACCGCCGCGACGCCGCTGTGCGCCGAGGGCCTGTCGGGCCTGCTGCTCGACGCGTTTGGGTGGCAGGTGATCTACTACATCGCGATGCCGCTGGGTCCGCTGGTGGTGTTCATGGTGCTGGCGGGGCTGCCGGTGGAGAAGGTGAAGCTCGAGGTCTTCGCCAGGACGGATTATGGCGGGATGCTGCTGCTGGCGCTGTTCGCCGGCGCGCTGACGGCGGCGCTGGAGCAGGGGCAGCGGCTGGACTGGTTCGACTCGCCGCTGATCGACTCGCTGTTCGTCGCCGCCGCGTTCTTCCTGGCCGCGTTCGTGACGCTCGAGCTGACGCTGGATGAACCGCTGATCGACCTGAGCCTGCTGATGAGGTTCAACTTCAGCGGCGGCCTGCTGATGATCTTCGCCTTCGCCTTCGCCTCGCTGCTCACCGGCTCGATCCTCCCGATGTATGGCCAGCAGGTGCGGGGCTTCCGCCAGGACCAGGTGGGCGCGTTCCTGATCTGGGGAGCGCTGATCCAACTCGTGCTTTGCATCCCGCTGCCGTTCCTCCTGCGCGCGCTGGAGGCGCGGGTGGTGCTGGCGGTCGGCCTGTTCGCCGCGGCGATGGCGTACCGGCTTGGGACGTTCATCGATTCCGATTGGGTCGGCGGCAACCTGGTGCTGGTGCTGGGGCTGTCGTCGGTGTCGCAGGTGCTGATACTGGTGCCCACCACCGTGGTCAGCACGAGCACGCTGCAAGCGCAGGATGCCCTGTCGGGCGGGACCATCTTCAACGTGGTGCGCGACCTGGCGCTCGCCATCGTCGGCGCGGTCGCGGGCGGGATCATGACGGTGCGCGAGCGGGTGCACTCGTTCTACCTGGTCGAACACCTGGTGCGTGGCGCGCCGGTGACGGTGGCGCGGGAGGGCGCGGCCGGCCTGGGCGCGCTGTCGCAGGCGACGCGCATCCAGGCGACGGTGGAAGCCGTGGCCGACACGTTCGGCTGGTCGGCGATGGTGCTGCTGGCGGCCTTTGTGCTGGCGCTGGCGCTGCGGCAGACGGCGGTGCCCCGGCCGCCGCCGCCGCGCCCATGAGGCGCGCCGCCCTGCTGATGCTGCTCTGGCCGGGCGCGGGACTGGCGCAGGCGCCGTTCCTCGAACCGGCCTTCGACAAGGCGCTGTCGCAGGCATACCTCTACAACCCGCAGCTTGCCGCCGAACGGCAGCGGCTGCGCGAGACCGACGAGGGCGTCCCGCAGGCTTTGTCGGGCTGGCGGCCGAGCGTGGTGATCCAAGGCTCGGCTGGGGCTTCGGCACAGTTCGACAGCATCGACACGGCGCACTCCCCGGAGCGGCGGGCGCCCCAGGCGACCGATCTGCGGCTGACGCAGCCGTTGTACACGGGGGGGCGGGTCGGCGCGCAGGTGTTGCAGGCGGAGGCGCTGGTCCTGGCAGAGCGGGCCACGCTGCGGGCCACGGAATCCATCGTCTTGCTCGCGGCCGGCACGGCCTACCTGGACGTGGCCCGGGATGCGCGGATCGTGCTGCTGAACCGCAACCAGGCCGTGGTGCTGGACCGCACGCTGCGGGCCTCGCAGCAACAGTTCGCCGCCGGCGCCGTGACCGAGACGGATGTCGAGCAGGCCCGCGCGCGGCTGGCGGACCAGCGCGGCACGCTGGCGCAGTCCGAAGGCGAGTTGGCGACGTCGCGTGCCCGGTTCGAGCAGCAGGTCGGCGCCTTGCCGGGCGAGCTGGACCTGCCGCGGCTGGTGCTGCCGCTGCCGCCAAGCCGGCAGGCGGCCCTCGGGTTGATCCTGGGAGGCAATTTCGACGTGGCGCAGGCTCGCGCGGCACTGGAGGCGAGCCGGCAGGGAATCGACATCGCGCGCGCCGGGTTGCTGCCAAGGCTGTCGCTGGAGATACGCGGCACGCGCGACAAGGAAACGGACGTCCAATTCTTCCACCAACGCGACAACATCGCGGAAGGCACGTTGTCGTTCACCGTGCCGCTCTACCAGGGCGGCGGCCCCGCGGCGCAGACCCGGCAGGCGAAGGAGGCGGCCCAGCGCATCCTGTTGCAGATCGACGTGGTCGTGCGCGCGGCGCGGCAGCAGACGCAGGCCGCGTGGGACATGCTCGAGGCCGGGCGCGAGCGCATGCGGCAGGCCATGGTGTCGATCGAGGCCAACACGGTGGCGGTCCGCGGCGTGGCGCGGCAGCAGGGCGTCGGCGCACGCACGTTGCTGGACGTGCTGAACGCGCAACAGGAGCTGGTCAACGCGCAGGTCAACCTGGCGCGGGCCACGCATGACGAGCGCGTCGCGGAGCTGCAGCTGCTCGCGGTCGGCGGCAAGCTGACGGCTGAGCAGCTCAGTCTTCACGTGCCCATCTACGACCCGGTGCGTCACTACGATCTGACCCGCGACCGCTGGCAGGGATTGGGCCCGGCGCCATGACCGAAGCCCCGCTCGGGCGTGCGTCGCGCAACGGGTCGACGCAACCGTTTCGGCCATGGCTGCGTTGCCGCCCGAACCGGAGAACCCTGCCATGACCGTAGAACTGTCCTTGCTCGCCTGGGCCGTCGTGCTCGGGCTGGTGCATGCCGTGGCCACGGGGCAGTTCACCACCTTGCAGCATGGCCTCGCCTACGGCATGAGCCCGCGCGACGAGGCCAAGCCGCTGACCGGGGTCGGCGCGCGGGTGCAGCGGGCGTTCGCCAACTACATGCAGACGTTCCCGT
>CAXSFF010000407.1:0-4349 GCA_964236035.1 uncultured Acetobacteraceae bacterium | reverse complement strand
GTTCACCGTCAGGGTGATGACGGATGCGTCAACCATTCATGGCCTCCACAGCCGCTGCCACCGCCCGGCGCGCCATCTCCGGCGCCACGACAAGCCGGTAGTCGGCGTCCGCGAGCTCGTCGGTCCATCCTTCAGTCAACCCCTCGGCAGCGGTCTCCGGCAAGCGCCAAAGCGACGCTTGGCCGGTTGCGGGAAGCAGGGCTGCCGCTACGACCGGAATGGGGCCGGCCGCGCCGATCACGACGCGTGGGTGCAGCCCCAGGGCACCCTGCTCCATGCAGCACGCCGCAGTGACGATCGGCCAGGAGCCGCCCGACAGCTTCAGCTTGTGGTAGCCCGCCCAAGTCTTGCCCGTAGGCCGGTCGAAGACGATCGCGGACAGGATTTCATTCGGGCGGCACGCCGTCTGGAACGGCCCGGTGAAGAATGCCGCCGCAGGAACCTCACGCATCCCATCACGGCTGACCAGGCGCAGACGCGCCGCGAGCGCCACGAGGCAACCCGGGATGTCCGACGCGGGAGTGGCGTAGCAGGCGGCGCCGCCGATTGTGCCTTGGCCGGTGATACCCCGGCCGCCGGTGATCCCGCGGGCCATGATGCCAAGCAGCGGCAAGGCGTCCCGCACCAGGGTGGATGCCTTGAGCTGGTCATAGGTCGTGCAGGCCCCGAGCACGATCGTATCGTCCTCCACGCGTTCGCCGCCCAGGCCGAGGCGCCGGAGGTCCAACACGAGCGCCGGGCGCTGCCCCGCGCGGCTCATATGCGGCACGAGCCAGGTGCCGCCGGCCATCGCCGTCGCGCCGCCATTGGCCTCGGCCAGCATCCGGGCCGCCTCCGCGACCGTTTCGGGACATGCATAGGCGAATGGATGCGCGATCATGCGGCGTGTCCCCAAGCGCGGCGCAAGGCTTGCAACACGCGCGACGGCGTTGCCGGGAAGGCCTCCAGAAAGGCGCCGGCGAGGCCGAGCGCATCCGCGACGGCGTTCGCGGTTGCCGCCATGGCGCCGCCGACCCCAGACTCTCCAGCCCCTTTCATACCAAGTGGATGAAAGGGGCTGGGCGTCACCACGTGGCCGACCCGGATGGGCGGCAGGTCGGTGGCGCGCGGCAGCAGGTAGGCCTTGAACCGGTCCGCTGCGGTCCGCCCCGCGCCGTCCATCAGCATGCGCTCCCACAGCGCCGCGCCGATGCCCATCGCCACCGCGCCCCGGATCTGGCCCTCCACAAGCGCGGGGTTCACCACCACGCCGCAATCGTGCACCACGGCATAATCCAGCACCCGGACAATCCCCGTTGCGTGGCACAGCTCCACCGCCGCGGCGTGCGCCGAGTAGGGGAAGGACGGATAGGCGCTGATGCGGTCATACGCGTCCGGCACGTGGCTCACGTTCTGCGCCTTGTAGCTGCGTGTTGCCTGCAGCGGCAGATCGACGCCGGCGGCGGTGGTGAAGCTTTGCGTGTAGGCGGCCAGCGCCACGGCTTCGAAGGGCGCGCTGCGGTCGCGCGAGGGGGTCCATAGCGCACCGTCATCGAACACGATGTCCGCGGGCGCCACCCCCAGCATGGCCGCGCCGCACTGCGCCAGCTTGCCGGCCACATCGCGGGCGGCGAGCACCGCGGCGGCGCCGCCGAACATCAGGCTGCGGCTGCTGGTGTTGCCGGCGCCGAAGGGGCTCACATCCGTGTCGCCCTGGCTGACGCGCACCGTGCCGGGAGGCAGGCCGAACACGCCGCCCACCATCTGCGCGATCCCGGTCTCGTTGCCGCCCCCGGGCGACGTCACGCTGGTCAGCACCACGACCTCGCCGGACGGGTCGACCCGCACCGTCGAGGTCTCGAAGCCGCTCGGCACAGCGCCGGGGAAGGAGGCGCCCTCAGGCGTCAGCTCGAAGGCGAAACCGACCCCGACCGCCTTGCCGCCAATGCTTGCGGGTTTACGGCAGGGCCAGTCCGGCGCGACGCACAAGTCTTCCAGCTTGCTCAAGGCGGCCGGATAATCACCGCTGTCGAGCAGCATCCCGGACGGCAGGCGGTGCGGAAAGGCGTTGGGACCGAGCAGGTTCGCGCGTCGCAGCCGCACAGGGTTCATGGCGAGGGCTGTTGCCAGCCGGTCCACTGCACACTCCATGACAAGGTTGGCGACCTCCTTGCCGTAGCCGCGCACGCCCTGCCAGGGCGCCTTGTTCGTGGTGGCGAGGATGCACTCCACGGTGCAGTTGGGCACGTCGTACACCGTTGGGAACACGGCCGCGGTCACCAGGCCCATCTGCCACCCGCCGCCTGCACCCACGACGCCGATGTCAGCCACCATGCGATCGCGGAAGGCCACGATGCGCCCGTCCTGCCGGGCCGCGATCGCCCAGCTATGCCGCTGGTCACGGCCACGCGCCAGGAAGCACTCGGCCCGGTCCTCGATGAACGCGACCGGCCGCCCCAGCTTGCGGGCGAGTGCGGCGACCAGCACCTCCTCCGGATGCCCGACCATCTTCAGGCCGAACGTGCCGCCGATATTGGGCGCGACCACGCGCACCTGGCTCTCCCGCAGCCGCATCGCCTGGGCCACCACCCAGCGCGCCGGGTGCGGCATCTGGAAGGTGCCGGTCAGCGTCAGGCGGTCGGCGCGCGCATCCCACTCGGCAAGGTAGGCCCGCGTCTCCATCGGCGCGCTGGTGGACCCGTCCAGCGCCAGAACGCCTTCCACCACGATGTCCGCGCTGGCGAACGCGGCGTCGGTGTCGCCAGACCGGATCAGGTCACGCGCCGCGCAGTTGGTGCCCCAGGCGGCATGCACCGGCTCCGCGCCATGGAGGGCTGCGGCCGGGTCGAGCGTCGGCGGCCGGGGACGGTAGTCCACCACCACGCGGTCGGCCGCCACGCGCGCCAACCCGGCGTCCGTGGCGATCACGGCCGCAACCGGCTCGCCGACATAGGCGACCTCCGCCACGGCCAGGCAGCGGACCTCGAGCGGGCCGGGAAAGCGGTCCTTGGCGAAACGGGACGGCGTCGGATCGAGCAGCGGCACCAAGTCCGCCCCGGTGACAACCGCGATCACCCCGGGGCTGGCGAGCGCCGCGTTCGGTTGTATTCCAACGATGGCCGCCCTTGCATGCGGGCTGCGCACGAGACGCACGTGCAGGCAGCCGGGCGGCAGCAGATCGGCGCTGAACGCGGCCCGGCCGGTGACGAACGCATCCGCGCCGATGCGCGCCACGCTGGTGCCGACGGTGCCCCCCAGGGCTTTTCCAGTCGGAACGGGCGCGATGGCGTTCACGGCCGCAACTTGTGTGGCGACGGACCGGCCTGCACCGTGTTGGCGATGCGCCCGAGCTGTTCCACCGCGACTTCCACGCGGTTACTTGGTCGCAGCCAGGGGAAGCGCTCGGCGCCGTGGGTCTGCGACAACTCCACGATGCAGCCCGTGCCGCAGGTGCCGGACCCGAGTATGTCGCCGGGCCGCAGCGTGGCACCACGTGCGGCGAAGGACAGCATCTCCTCGAACGACCAATGGATGTCGACGAGGTTGCCCCTCGTGTAATCCACCCCATCGACCGTGGCCGTCATCGCGAGGTCGAACGCCGCCCCTTTGCGGAACGGCTCCAACTCGTCCGCCGTGACCAGGCACGGCCCCATGGTGGTCGCGAAGTCCTTCCCCTTGGCCGGGCCGAGGCCGACCTGCATCTCCTTGCGTTGCAGGTCACGCGCGCTCCAGTCGTTCAGGATGGAATACCCGATGATATGCCGCCGCGCCGCTTCGGGCGCGATGTTACGGCCACCCAGCCCGACTATGGCCGCAACCTCGGCCTCGTAGTCCATCATCGCCGAACCCGGCGCTGCCTCGACTGGCGCACCGTGCCCGATCAGCGACGCCGGGTTGCTGAAGTAGAACACTGGTATCTCGAACCACTCTGCCGGGAGCTCCTGGCCACGGCTGCGCCGTCCCGCCCGTGCGTGGTTCTCGAACGCGTAGAAGTCGCGGAACGATGGTGGATGTGGGATCGGCGGCAGGAGTGCCAGGGATGCGAGTGGCAGGACGGTATCGGGGTCGCGTCGGGCAGCATCGCCTGCCTTCGACAGGTTCTCGCCATCATCACCCAGCAACGAAAGGAGCATCACACCCGCTGGAAGCGTGTTGACGGCGTCGCCGGTCACAAGCCCGGTTCGGGGTACCCCGTCTGACAAGAACGATACCCAACGCACTCTGTCTCTCCCCGCCGATGCTTTGCCGGACAATTTCAATCGGGTATTTGAAACAGCCGTTGGAGTATGTCCAAGCTGTGTCCGAGAGCGCGGCTATGCATCCCTTGGAGCAACCGATGATCAAGTTCACAATCTTGCTGCGCCGTAAGC
>CAXSFF010000406.1:0-4353 GCA_964236035.1 uncultured Acetobacteraceae bacterium | reverse complement strand
CGTCCGTTGCGGCCGCGGCAAAAGGGGCGCTGGGCGACACCGCGACGAGCTGGACTTCCACATCTCGCAGCAGCAGCGCGACCAGCGACCTGCGCTTTGTCAGCGCATGGGTGTCCAGACCTCGATGGTGCCCCGTGAGGGCTTCGGGCGGAAGTCGCCGAAATCCCTGACGTCCCACCTCGGGCCTAGTCCGCTCAGCGCAGCGGCCAGCTGGCGTGCCTGCTCCCCGTCTTCCGGGTGGAAGAAGCGGATCACGGGCGCGGACGGCGTGTCCGTCACCACGCGGGTCTGCACCCTGGCGGCGAGCGGGGCGACCACGGCTGCCAGGCGGGCGGCCTCGGCTTCCCCAGCTGCCGAGCCGCCGCGATAGTGGATGACGACGCGGCTCTCCGAGAACGATGGTGCGGCTGGGAGCGCCGCGTCGCCGAGCTGCCAGGACAGGGACTGCTCGGACTGGGCATCCCGCTGCGCGTCGGTCAGGGCGTCGGGATTGTGGCCTGGAGCACTCGGGAGTTGAGCGGGTTCGGAGCGAGCCGCCGGCGGCAAGGCAGGCGATGCTGGCGGGGCGAGGGAGCCGGCCTGCATCGTTGGGGGCAGCTCGGGCGTCGCCACCTGCCGCGACGGTGATGCCGGTGCTGGTGGCGTGGGAGGCGTCAGCCACGAGGGAACGGGTGGCTGCTCGAGATGAACCGTCCCGCCTTCGCCCGCACGCGTCGGCATGTCCCGTTGCGGGACCGCGTAGTAGAACAGGCCTCCCGGGGCAAACACGGCAGCCGCACCCGAGGCGAGGGTCGCAACCACCCCGACGGCCGCAACGATCCACCACCGCCGGCCGGATCGCGCCGACATCGCAGGTCGCGGCTCGGCCACGGGATCGATGGGGTGGTCCGGGATGATGCCCGCCGGAGGCCGAACTGGGGCAACTGGGGCGGTGATGACCGGGGTGGCGGGGGTAGGTACCGTAACGGCTGCCGGCTCCGTCCCTTGCCCAGTCAGCGCCCGGCGGAGTGGGGCGAGTTCGGCGTCGTTCAGCAGCGCCCAGAACGCAGGAGCGCCGACGAACAGGACGTGCACGGCACCAGGCGCGCCAGCGATCTGCTGCAGCGACAGCAACGCGGCCAGGTCGAGCGTCTCAGCCCGCTCCACCACCAGGACAATGCGATCCTGCGCGCCCCGACGCTGCTCCAGAAGGCGAACAAGATGCGCCTCGTCGTCCGCATCAGCATCGTCCTCACCCCCGTCCAGGTCGATCTGGAACAGGATGCGCTGCAGGGTCAGGGGCGAGTTGAGCGGGTTGCCGACCCGCACCGACGCTACGCTCCCGTTGGCCATCGCGGCGGCAGCGGCCTCGAGCCCAGCAATCCGGGTTGCCGGGTTTGCTGCGATGATCGCCGCGCACCGCGGCGCTTTCGGCAAGTCCGCCGCCCCGGGCAGCCCGGTGAGCTGCTGCCTCGGGCGAAGGTCGTCGAGGTGTGAGTCGGCGATGATGTCGACCACCGAGTCGGGTCCGTGCGCTTCCATGGCCGGCCCACCTCGTTGCTGCCGCGTTGGGGCACGCGGCGGCTGGCGGGCCGCAGCATGGGTCAGACCCATATGTGCCGGTGCCGTGCGGGTTGCCACCGTCCAACAATGGTCCCAGCGCATTTGGGATGCCGCGCACTGCCGGTCAGGCACGGGCGCCTTGGGCCGCTACTGTTTGGATTGCCTTTGGAACCCGGCGGGCACCGGACGACCTCTCGTCGGGGCCGCCGCCTTCAATGGCGAGCGGCGGCCATCCCTGGCTCGCTGCAAGGATGGCGTCCGACGGCCCTCCGCCCGGCGCCCGCCCAAGCAGGCATGCCCGCACCTGATTGCGTCCACATGCATGGTGTGGAGGCCTGTTCGAGATCGGCGCGGGCGGCGTCGGCCGGCTGATCGGTTGACACTGGCTTCCAGCTGACGATGTCCATAGGCCCTGAAATCAGGTTGTCGTCACCACTTGGAGGTGACCAGGGCCGTTGCGCGTGACCGCGCTGATCGACACCTCGCCTGCCGTTCGCGTGACGAGGACGCTGACCTTCGCGCCCTGCAATGACAGGTCGTGCAACGTCAGGCTGTCGAGGAAGGCTGGCAAGCAAGGGGAGTCGAACCGCACGGCGCGGGCTGCGGGGTCGAAGCTGAGGCCAAGGCAGGCCTGCACGAAGGCTGGCAGGGCCGCCGCCGCCCAGGCCTGCGGCGCGCACGCCACCGGATAGGAGGTAGGTCCCTGCCGCGGGCGCCGGGGGAAGCCGCAGAACAGCTCCGGCAGCCGGTTCATGTCCATCGCGTTCGAGGCGGCATGGACGGCCTCGAACAGGCGGGTCGTCTCCGCCCGCAGGCCCATGCGGGCCATGCCGAGCGCGATCAGCGCGTTGTCGTGCGGCCAGACCGAGCCGTTGTGGTAGGACATCGGGTTGTAGCGCGCTTCGCCGGCCGCCAGCGTGCGGATGCCCCAGCCGGTGAACAGCCTTGCATCCATCAGACCCTCCGCGACCCGGCGGGCACGCCCGGGCGGGACGATGCCGGTCATCAGCAGCTGCCCGGCGTTGGAGGAGCGGACCTGGCATTGCTGCCCATCCCCATCCAGCGCAAGCGCGTAGGTCCCCAGCCGCTCGCACCAGAACCGCGCTTCAAAGGCCTGCCGCAAGCGCTCGGCCTTGGCGAGCAGCGCTGCCGCCTGCAGGTCCAGCCCGATCCGCCCGGCGATGGCAGCCCCGGCGAGGCGGGCGGCATACACGTAGCCCTGCACCTCGCACAGCGCGATCGCGCCGCGCGCCAGCGTGCCGTCGGCATGGGAGATGGAGTCGTAGCTGTCCTTCCAGCCCTGGTTGACCAGCCCCTCCTCGGTGCTGCGCCTGTAGCTGACGAACCCGTCGGCATCCGCCCGGCGGTCCAGCCAGCCAAGGGCAAGGTCGATCTGCGGCCACAGCGCCTGCACGGTGGCGAGGTCCCCGGTGCGGTCCAGGTAGGCGCCTGCGAGCATGACGAAGAGCGGCGTGGCGTCCACGCTGCCGTAGTAGCGCCGGAACGGCACCTCCCGCAGCAGCGCCATCTCCCCGCCGCGCACCTCGTGCAGGATCTTGCCGGGTTCGGCCTCCGACGCGGGGTCGAACCCGGTCGCTTGCTCCTGCGCCAGGTAGCGGAGCACGCCGCAGGCCAATGCCGGGTCCAGCGCCAGCGTCAGCAGCGCCGTGATCAGCGCGTCCCGGCCGAACGGGGTGCTGAACCAGGGTATGCCGGCATAGGGGTAGGGTCCCGTCGGCTTCTCGGTGACCAGCATGCGCATGTCGCTGGCCGAGCGGCGCACCGTCTCGTCGAACACTTCGTGGCGGGACGAGATCGTCGCCGCACGGGCGGTGCTGGCCCGCAGGCGGCGCTTGGCCTGGACATAGGCGGCCAGGAACGCCGCTCGCGGACGATGCGGCATCGCCGCCTCGGGCACGCAGGCCACGCTGAAGAAGACCGTCGCCCGGCCACGCGGGTCCAGGTGCAGGTCGAACGCCGCGCTGCCGGCCGTCATCGCCTGCGGCGCAGGCTCAAACGCCAGGCGCGTCGCGCGCAGCAGCCCATCCAGGCCCTGGTAGGACAAGGTGACGCCGTCATCCGTCAGCGCAGCTGGAAGCAGTCGGCCCCGCTGCTCGCGTCGCATGCCGCGCACTTCGAACAGGTCGGCGAAGTCCGCCCCGAAGCGCAGCTCAAGCCGCACCCGAAGGCTTGCGAAGGCGAAGCTGCGGACCGCAAGCCGCCCGTGGCACGTCCCGTCGCCGAGGAACAGCGAGCGCCGGACGTGGATGACGCCCTGATCCAGCGCCGTCGCGCCAAGGTCGAGCGCAGCGGCGTTGGACAGGTCGGACGTCAGCATCACGTTGTCCATCGCCAGCGTGGAGCTGAGCAGCAACGGCCGCAGGCCTGCGAGGACAAGGTCGAAGCGGGACAGGTGCCGGGTGTCTTGGTGATATAGCCCGTCGGTGCCGCCTGGTTCCGAAAGGATGTCGCCGCCATGGTCGAACACCCCGAAGGTGTCCCCGCTTTTGATCGTGCGGTAGCGCCGCTCCTGAAGCGAGACAGCGGTCGAGACGGAGAAGGGTTCGGGCACCTGGGTGGGCGGGTCGACATCTGAGGTGGCGAGCACGTTCATGAGGAGGACCTTGATCCGTGGTTTGGCTTGGGAGCTGCTGACCATTCATCGTGATGGGAGGCAAGCGGCGGCGCGATGGATCATGGCTGCAAAGCTTTCATCCGTTGTCGCAGCGCGTGGCGATCTGGCGGAACGCCTTGAGCGAGCAGAGGAAGGTCTCGACTAGGCAGCGCCAGCGGCAGGCGCGGAAGCCGCAG
>CAXSFF010000405.1:0-4374 GCA_964236035.1 uncultured Acetobacteraceae bacterium | reverse complement strand
CGACCAGGTGGCGACCGACTTCCGCCTGTGGGTGCGCGACGCGCTCGATGGGCTGGACGGCCAGGTGGCGGCGCTGATGCGCGCGCTGGCCGGGCGCGCCGCCGAACACGCCGCCGACCCGATGCCGGGCTTCACCCACCTGCAGACCGCGCAGCCAGTGACGTTCGGCCACCACCTTCTCGCCTATGTCGAGATGCTGGCGCGCGACCGCGGCCGGCTGGCGGATTGCCGGCGCCGGCTGAACGAGTGCCCGCTGGGTGCCGCGGCGCTGGCCGGCACCTCGTTCCCGATCGACCGCCATGCGACGGCGGCGGCGCTCGGCTTCGACCGCCCGGCGGCGAACTCGCTGGACGCCGTCTCGGACCGCGACTTCGCGCTGGAGTTCCTGTCGGCGGCGTCGATCTGCGCCGTGCACCTGTCGCGGCTGTCGGAGGAGATCGTGCTGTGGTGCAGCGCCCCGTTCGGCTTCGTGCGGCTGTCGGACGCGTTCACCACGGGCAGCTCGATCATGCCGCAGAAGCGCAACCCCGACGCCGCCGAGCTGGCGCGGGCCAAGACGGGGCGCATCTTCGGCGGCCTGATCGGGCTGCTGACAGTGATGAAGGGCCTGCCGCTGGCCTACGCCAAGGACACGCAGGAGGACAAGGAGCCTGTGTTCGACGCCACGGGCGCGCTGGCGCTGAGCCTGGCGGCGCTGACGGGGATGGTGCGCGACCTGGTTCCCGACCGGGAGCGGCTGCGCGCGGTGGCGGGCGCCGGGTTCGCGACGGCGACAGACCTGGCGGACTGGCTGGTGCGGGTGCTGCAGCTGCCGTTCCGCACCGCGCACCACGTCACCGGGCGGCTGGTGGCGCGGGCGGAGGCGAGGGGGGTCGACCTGGCCGGCCTGACGCTTGCCGAGATGCAGGCGGAGGAACCGGGCATCACCGCCGCCGTGTTCGACGTGCTGACGGTGGACGCCTCGGTAGCGTCGCGCACCAGCTACGGCGGCACCGCGCCGGCCAACGTGGCGCGCGAGGCCGCCCGCTGGCAGGCGGCGCTGTCGTGAGGGGAGTGGCGCTGGTGGTGCTGGTGCTGCTGGCGGGGTGCGGCAAGAAGGGCGCGCCGGTGCCACCGGGTCCGGCGAGCGAGATCACGTATCCGAAGAGCTATCCTACCCGGTGAGCTTTTTGCTCGAGCGTCGCTCGTGGTGTTCAACTGTGCATTCCCGGTTTAGTCCGGTATTTGGACGGTTCTCGAATGTGCAAGTGCTTGCGGGGTCGCTGCCGCAAACGCGCGACAGCTCGCGGAAGCCGACACAATGCCCGTTGGGAGCGCGGTAGCCGGGTCCGCCATGACAGCCACAGCCTTTGCACGCCGGTAGTGTTGGACAATCAGATGCTGAAGCAACTGGGCCAGGCCGGCAAACCCCAGTATTATGACCTATGACTACTGTTGCCAGGATCAGACGTTGTGACCAAGTACCCAGCAAGCCGTCTTACCTTGCCTGACCCGAACCGACCAGGACATGAAGCTGCAAGCCAGCTTTCTTTTGCAGGAAGGAAATGATCGCGAACAGGCTGCGTGCGTGTGGATCGCCGCGAGCGCCCAGCATCCGCGTCAGGGTTTGGGGCGCAGTCCCGATAGCCTCGCCCAATGCTTCAAATCCAACGGTCGCCTGAATATAATCGCGCAAAATTGCCTTGCCCGTTTCGACATCTCCAGAAAGCATCGTATCGAC
Organism: uncultured Acetobacteraceae bacterium; assembly: GCA_964236035.1. GTDB lineage: Bacteria > Pseudomonadota > Alphaproteobacteria > Acetobacterales > Acetobacteraceae > CAXSFF01. Next base: position 2,654 of record CAXSFF010000405.1, on the reverse strand, counting down.
GCTTTCGCGCAACAATGCCGCAGCGAAATCCGGATCGCTGGAGATGCGGGTTTGAACGAGCTCCTTGAAGCTTTTTGTCAATGACATTTCAGCTCCGCTGAACCGGCTATGGCCGCCTGTGGCGTTTATAGTCTCTCCATGAAGCTTGTGCCATCGCGATGTCCCGTTGCTGGCGTTTCTTGGTGCCACCCGTCAGCAAAATGATCAGCCTCGCGCCTTCCTGGCCGAAATAAATGCGGTATCCAGGTCCCCAATCGACACGATACTCCGAGACGCCTTCCCCAACAGGCTTGACGCTTGACGTGTGCCCCTGTTCCAGCCGGCTGATGGCGACCGTCATCTTGGCCGCTGCTGCCGGGTCCAGATCGGCAAACCATTCCTCGAATGGGCTGTTTCCATCCTCGGCGATGTAAAACTCGATGTTTGCCATGCACCAGTCATGGCACGCGGACCCCGAATGGTCATCGCTTCCAGGCGCGCCAATCGACCTACTGGAACGGCAGGTACCGGAAGTCGAACAGCACGGTGTTCTCGTCGGTGCCCGCGTTGCCGCCGCCGCCCGGCGCGGTGATGCCCTTGAACACCGAGCGCCGCGTGTAGGCGTACTGGATGCCCGTCTGCAATGTGCCGAAATCGCCGGACAGGAACCGCCAATACGCGCCGAGCGTGCCCTGCACGACCCCCGACGTGTTGCCGGTGCAGGTCGCCGTGCTCAGTTCCACGTCGCAGCCGGCGTTGGAGTACAGCGGGTTGCCGTAGCCATACGGCGTCGCGCCGACGTTGAACGTCTTGCGGCCGATCTGCTCGGTGCCGACGTAGGTATAGAGATCGACCGTCGGGGTGGGGTGCGCGCTCAGGCCGGCCAGCGCCTGCACCTCCGGCAGCGGGGCCGGCGCGCCGGTGCGTGAGATTGTGGAGTCCGGCAACTGCGCGCTGCCGTAGCGGCCGATGCCGTAGCCGGCCAGGCCGCTCAGCTGGAAGTCGAGGTACTTCGCCACCACGGGGATGATGGTGCCGGCGCCGACGCCGCCGGCCAGGCGGGTGTTGTTGTGGCCGTTGCCGAGCACGCTGACGCGGTCCTGGAAGAAGCGGGCGAGGCCGAACAGCTCGTAATGGCCGAACCCCGGGTCGGCCGCCGCCTTGACGATCACGTCGGGCGCGATGTCGGTGCTGTAGAGGTTGGTCGGGTTGAGCGTGGAGACGCCCAGGTTGTTGTAGTTCGCCACGCCGCTGTTGCTGCCGGTGCCGTTCGCGCCGACCAAATAGGTGGCCTGCGGGCTTTCCAGCGAGGCGGCGAGCCAGAGCTTCTGCTCGGCGAAGTCCTTGGCGACGCGGATTTGCGTCTGCCGGACCCAGGTGAAGCCGGGGACGTATTGCTGGTCGATGGTCGCCGGTATGTTCTCCTCGCGTGGCGTGACGCCCACCTTGGTCATCGTCGCCAGGCTCCACGTCTGTCCGGCGAGGGCGTGCACGCCGGCCGCGTCGTTGTCATAGGCCCCGTAGACCTGGCGGATGCGCGGGTTGTAGCTGTTGGTCTCGTTGCCGTTGGCGGTGGCGGCGGCGCCTTGCAGGTCGAGTTCGGCATAGCCGGAAACGCGCTGCTCCGCGTCGACGTCGCCATGGACCAGCACGGTCACGCGGCTCTGCCGGGCGCTCCCGCGGAACTCGTTCTCGTGGTACAGCGCGCTGTTGCGCAGCGGGATGCCAGTGTTCCAGTTCGACGCCACGTCGGTCACGTCGTTGCGTGACCGGAAGATGCCGTCGGCGGCGAAGAAGCCGCCAAGCTGGATGGTGGCGCCGCCGATGTGGAACGTGCCCTTCTGGCTGCTCGACCCGGCCGCCTGGTCGGCGGCGGACACGCCGGCGACGTTCAGCGACGTGAAGTCGCTCTTCGGCGACTTGTACTCCGGATGCGCGTAGCCGATGCCGAGCGTCGGGCCGCGATGCGCCTCGCTCATCGGCGCGAAGCCGGCCGGCGCCGGGAGGTGCGCCACCGTCTCCTGCGTCGCCTGCGCCTGCGCCTGCGCTTTGGCGGCGTCGGCCTGGGCGGCGCGCACGGCGGCGTCGCGGGCGGCCAGGTCGCGCTTGACCTGCCGCAGCTCGTTGTTGAGCGCCTGGATTTGCGTCTGGATGGCGTTGATGCGCGCATCGGACTGCGCGTGCGCCGGCGTCGCCAGGCTTGTGACGAGGGCGGCGGTAGTGAGCAGGGCCAGCCGATTTGCAATGCGCGAGACCATGCTTGCGACCTTCCGTATATATCGACGGCCAGACCATCCTCGATCTTCCGGATCGGTTCTGTCGCAGTACGATGACGTTGTGGTGTCGAAACCGCAACTGTTGCCCACGGGTCACAAGCTGGCAAATTTCGGGTCTATGCCATAGATGGGCTGATGGACAGCATCACGACGCAACCCGACCCGGCGCCCGACTTAGCGATCGCCGAAATCTTTGCCGGCCGCCCGCATCTGGCCATGCACGCCATGGACGGGCTGACCCTTGAGGATGTCCCGCTGGCCGCCATCGCCGCCGCGATCGGCACCCCAACCTGGGTGATGTCGGCGGCGACCCTGCGGGACCGGCTGGCCGCGTTGCAGGGCGCGTTCCGGCCGCTCGGCGCGCATATCCACTATGCCGTCAAGGCCAACGGCCACCTC
>CAXSFF010000404.1:0-4379 GCA_964236035.1 uncultured Acetobacteraceae bacterium | reverse complement strand
GATGCAGCCCAGGATGGTGCCGACCGACAGCAGCGCCGTGCCGTATGAAGCCATCTTGGCGGCATCGGCCGGCACCATGCCGGCGCGGCGGGACAGGAACACGATCGCCGTCGGCTCGTACACGGCGCCGGCCCATAGCCCGATGATGGCGATGGTCAGCAGGGCCGACATGACGAGCGTGCTCTTACGGTAGCGCGGGCTGAAGATAGTCGCGATCGGGTTGCGCCGCCGTGCCGCCGCCGGCATTTCCGCGTGGCGGTGTTCCCAGCGCTCCGGCTCCTTCACCCCGACCAGGGTGGCGATGGAGACCACGACGGGGACCAGGCCGCACAGGAACATCGCCCGCCAGCCGTAGGACGCGCCGACCGTGAAGTTCAGCACGGCGGCCACGAAGAAGCCGAAATAGTAGCCGGTCTGCAGGTAGCCGGCGCCCATCTTGCGGCGGTCCTCCGGCCACGCCTCGGCGACGTAGGTGCCGGCCATCGCCCACTCGCCGCCGACGCCGATGCCGGCCAGGAAGCGGAACAGCGCCAGCAGCCAGATGTTCGGCGCGAACGCCGCGGCGCCCGTGAACACGGCGTAGACCAATACGGTGGCGGCAAGCGACTTGGTGCGGCCGAAGCGGTCGGAGATCGGCCCCCAGATGAACGAGAACCCCCAGCCCACCAGGAACAGGCCGAACATCAGCGAGCCGACGTAGCCGATGTTGGCGGGGATCGCCTCGATGCCCGAGCGCGGCAGCAGCTCGGTCAGCGCCGGGCCGAGCACGAGGGCGTAGATGACGGAATCCATGCCGTCCAGCATCCAGCCGAACCAGGCGGCCCAGAAGCCGATGATCTGCTGGCGGTTGAGCGGGGTGCGCTGCCGCGCCGCCGATGGCAGCGGCGTGGCCAGGGCAGGGGTGTCGGGCATCTTGGAGTCCTCCGGAAAATTATTATTGGCGCGACAGGCGCTTCATTGAACGCCAGCAGTCAAGGGTCAACCCGGGCGGGACCACCGTGCGCGTGGTTGAGCTGAATTAGTCGCCGGCGCGCCGAGCAGGGCGTCGACGGCAGCGGAGCGAACCACGGCGCCGCGCACGAACGCCTCGTGGTTGGCCTCGATCTGCTCGGGGTCATAAAGGTAGTTGACCATGATCCCGTAGGATTCCTTGATCCCGCGCGGCGCCACGTTGCCGAGCCAGTTGATGCGCTCCAGCCGGGCGCCGTTGCCGAGATGGAAGCGCGCCACGGGGTCGGTAGGCCCCTTGCTTCTGCCGTGCTTGGCTTCCGGCACCGTGGTGAGGTACGCCGCGCACAGCCGGGTGAGCGGCAGCCGCAGGCCTTCCGCCTCCGAGTCCTCCCACCAACGCCCGGCGACGAGCAGCCCGGCGACCGCCTGCTCGTCGGGCGACGCATCGGCGTTCTCGACGGCAAGCCGCTTTTCCAGCCAGCGGCGGAAGCCCGGCACCGGCGACAGCGTCGAGAACCGCACCAGTCCGGGCAGCTCGCGCTTCAGCACCTCGACCACCTGCTTGATCAGGAAGTTGCCGAACGAGATGCCGCGCAGCCCGTCCTGGCAGTTCGAGATCGAGTAGAAGATCGCCGTGTCGGCGGCACGCTCGCGCTCGTGCTCCGCCACCTGGTCGCCGTCGCGGGCGAGCAACGGCTGCACGGCGGCGGCCAGGCCCTGGGTCAACGCGACCTCGACGAAGATCAGCGGCTCGTTCGGCAGCGCCGGGTGGAAGAAGCTGAAACAGCGGCGGTCGGGCGCCAGCCGCCGCCGCAGGTCGTCCCAGCCCTGGATCTCGTGCACCGCCTCGTAGGCGATCAGCTTCTCCAGCACGGCGGCCGGGGTCTGCCAGTCGATCCGCCGCATGTCCAGGAAACCGCGGTTGAACCAGGACCCCAGCAGGTGGCGTAGGTCGGCGTCGAGCGGCTTGAGGCCAGGGTCGGCGCCGAGGTGCCCCAGCAAGTCCTGCCGCATCGCGATCAGCGCCGCCGTGCCGCCCGGCGCCGTGTTCAGCCGCCGTAGCAGTTCCTGCCGGGTCGGCTCGGCAGCGTCGCCGACCTCCATGGCGCGTTCGGGGGTAGGCCCTTCGAGGTAGGCCGCGATCGCCGCCCGCAGCCGCGGTTCCGGCGGCAGGAAGTCGGAAACCAGGAAGCGGTAGAAGGCGGGGCGGTCGCCATCGGCCAGGCTGCGCAGCTCCATGTGCAGCTCGCGCGCCACGGCTGCGCCGGACGCCTCGCCGCGCTCCGACAGCAGGGCGGCCGCCAGTTGCCGCGCCCGTTCCAACGGCGAGGCGGCGGGTTCCGGCTGCAGCACGTCGGCATAGGCGCGGCCGCGGTCGGCGACCGACGACCATAGCCGCTCCAGCCAAGAACCCGGGCCGGGCGGGATGGCGGAACCGGCGGCGGGTTGCAGTCTTGGCGCCATGCTGGTCAACCTTCTTGGAACGGGCCTGCGGATGGCAGCATTGATCGGGCTGCTGAGCAACCCTTGATGTGATGGGCTATTCCTCCGGTTCGGTCGTGAACAGCAGCGGGTAGCTTTTCTTGCGGGCGGCGTCGGTGGCGTTGGTCGCCTTGGTCTCGGCCACGTCCTTGGTGAACACGGCGACGACGCAGACGCCGCGCTGGTGCGCCGTGGTCATCACCCGGCGGGCCTGGTCCTCGCCCAGGCGGAACTCCGCTTGCAGCACCGTCACCACGAAGTCGCGCGGCGTGAAGTCGTCGTTGACCAGCATGACCTTGTAGAGCCGCGGCCGCTCGACCTTCAGCTCGGTCTGGCCACGCTGGGTCGTGGTGGTGTCGTCCATCGCGCAAGCTCCGTGGGAAAACCCAGCATAGGTGTTACCCGGCGCCGCCGCCACAACCCTGCGCCGCGATAAACAGCGTCAGGCGACCAGCCGCCGGTACAGGTGCCAGGTGGCGTGGCCCAGCACGGGCATGGCCACCGCGAGGCCCAGGAACACCGGCAGGCAGCCCAGCAGCAGCACGGCGGCCACGATCACGCCCCACAGCGCCAGCGGCCCGGGGCTGGCCAGCACCGCCCGCACGGAGGTCCGCACGGCCAGCACCGGCGACACGTTGCGGTCCAGCGCCATCGGCACGGACACCACCGTCAGCAACAGCACCGCCGCCGCGAACAGCAGCCCGACCAGGTTGCCGATCACGGCAAGCGCCCAGCCCGCCGGCGTGTCGAGCACAGCCATCGCGAGCGCGCCGAAGCTGGCGGGCGCGGCGGCGCCGAGCGTGAGGTCGAAGATCAGCCGGGCAGCGCCGAGCCAGGCCATGAAGATCGCCAGCAGCATCACGCCCAGGCACGCGATCGACAGCAGCGCCGGCGAGCGGAGCACGTCGAAGGCGTTGCGCCAGGAGACGGCCTTGCCAGCCTCGCGCTGCCGGCTGACCTCGTACATGCCGACCGCCAGCACCGGCCCCAACAGCGAGACGCCGGCCACCAGCGGGAACAGCAGGGGCAGCAGCACCGCATCGGATGCGGCGCGGGCCGCGACCAAGCCGATGATGGGATACAGGAAGCAGAGGAAGGCCAACTGGGTGGGGATGGCCAGGAAATCGTCCACTCCCGCCGCCAGGGCTGCCCGCACGTCGCCGACGCCGATGCGGCGGATGACGGGCACGGCTGCCGTGTAGGCTGACGCTGCTGCAAGACCGCTCATGACATGCTCGCTCCCGTACGTTGTTTTATGAAGCCTTTGGCGTCGGGATCGGACGCTGCAAAGGCCCGACCGCCGCGACCCCAGCCTTATCTTACGATTCGACAATGATGATCCGGACATGCTCGCGCAAGGTCGACGGCTTCCACTTCCGTCGCCAAGCTGCTCTTGTCATGCCAGCAACGAACATCCGCAGGGCCGGCGCGGCGGCCGCACTGTTCAGGCTGGCGCTGCATCATCGCAGCACTATGGAGACAAGCTCGGCATGATCGGGAAAACCGGGCCGCTCGCCCTCATCGCCGCCGTCGCGTTCATCTCGCCTGCCCATGCGCAGGAGCCGTTGCAGGAACGCATCCCCGTCAGCGTCGTCGTCGTGACCACGTTCGAGATCGGCAACGACACCGGCGACACGCCCGGCGAGTTCCAGAACTGGGTCGAGAGGCTGCCGCTGCCGACGGTGCTGCCGTTCCCGCAGGGCTACCATCCCCTGCGCTACAACGCCGGCAAGCACGTGCTGGGCATCGTCACGGGGGAAGGGCCATCGCGCATGGCCGCCTCCGTCACGGCGCTGGCGAACGACCCGCGCTTCGACGTCAGCCGTGCCTACTGGCTGCTGGCGGGCATCGCCGGGGTCGATCCGAACGTGGCGTCCGTGGCCTCCGCCGCATGGGCCCGCCACGTCGTCGACGGCGACCTGGCATACGAGATCGACGCGCGCGAG
>CAXSFF010000403.1:0-4394 GCA_964236035.1 uncultured Acetobacteraceae bacterium | reverse complement strand
TGCACGACATCGGCAAGAACCTGGTCGACATCATCCTGACCAACAACGGCTACCGGGTCATCAACCTTGGCATCAAGGTATCATTGGCCGACATGGTGGCGGCGGCGAAGGAGCACCACGCCCACGCCATCGGCATGTCCGGGCTGCTGGTGAAGTCGACCGTGGTGATGCGCGAGAACCTGGAGGAGATGAGCCGCCAGGGCCTCGATATCCCTGTCATGCTGGGCGGCGCGGCGCTGACCCGCAACTATGTCGAGGACGACTGCGTGCGTTCGTACGCCAGCGGCCGGGTCGCCTACGCGCGCGACGCGTTCGACGGGCTGCACCTGATGGACCGGGTGACGGGGAACGGCTTCGACGACTACCTGGCCGTGATCCAGTCCAAGCGCGTCGGCAAGGCGCGCAACACGGCGCGCACCCTGGGGCAGGCCGACCGCGCCGCCTACCGCCCGGTCGACATCGCGGAGGTGCGCCAGCGCCGCCACCGCCTGACCGCGGACGTGCCGGCGTTCACGCCGCCGTTCTGGGGCGCGCGCAAGCTCGAAAGTACGGCCAAGGCGGTGCTGCCGTTCCTGAACGAGCGCAGCCTGTATCAATTCCAGTGGGGCTTCCGCAAGCAGGGCCGCACGCTGGAGGATTTCCTCGGCTGGGCCAAGCAGGAGCTGCGCCCGATCATGAAGCGCATGTTCGCGCTGTGCGAGGCGGAGGACATCCTGCAGCCGCAGGCGGTCTACGGCTACTGGAAGGCCGCCGGGCAGGGCAACGACCTGGTGGTGTTCGCCGAGGACGGCACCACCGAGCTGACCCGCTTCAGCCTGCCGCGACAGCCGAAGGAGGATGGCGAGTGCATCGCCGACTTCTTCCGCGACATCGACGACGCCGAGCGCGACGTGATCGGCTTGCAGGCGGTGACCGTCGGCCAGCGCGCCAGCGACACGGCGCGGGTGTGGTTCGAGGACAACCGTTACCAGGACTACCTGTACCTGCACGGCCTGTCGGTGGAGCTGGCGGAGGCGATGGCGGAATACACCCACAAGCGCATCCGCGCCGAATGCGGCTTCGCCGGCGAGGACGACCGCGACATGGAGAAGATGCTGAGCCAGGGCTACCGCGGCTCGCGCTACTCGTTCGGCTACCCGGCCTGCCCGCGGTTGGAGGACCAGGTGCCGTTGCTGAAGCTGCTGGGGGCGGAGCGGATCGGGGTGGAGATCAGCGACGAGTGGCAGCTGCATCCGGAGCAGAGCACCAGCGCGATCGTGGTGCTCAACCCGAGGGCGAAGTATTTCTCGGTCTGACCCCGCGCATGCGCAGGCTGGCGTTGTTCAAGTCTGGCAACAACGCTGGATCGTCGGCGATGCGCCTCGCGGTGGCGACGGCGGCGGCGAGTTGCGCGTCGGTCAGGTGCCGGATCGCGGGACGCTGCACGACGGTGTCCCAGCGCACGCTGAGCGCGTCGTCCAGGCACACGCGCATGAAGCAATGATCCAGCCTTATCGGCCATCCCTGCACCGCCGCCATGCCGGGCAGCGTCTCTTTGGTCAGCGTCGCCCACGCCGCGAGCAGGTCCGCGCGTGACCCCGCCGCTGATCCTGACGCTGGCACTGGACTCCGCGTCACAGGGCTTCTTCGACCGCGAACGGCAGCGCTGGTTCCCGCCCGCGCTCAACATGATCCCGGCTCACGTCACCCTCTTCCACCACCTGCCCGGCGACGAGCTGCCGCGCATTCAGGATGACTTGGCCAGGCTGTGCGCCGACCAAGCGGCATCGGCGTTCACGATGGATGGCCTGCGCTTCCTGGGCCGCGGTACCGCCTACTCGCTTCATGCACCGGAGATCGCCGATTTTCGCGGCAGATGCGCGGCGCTGTGGCAGGCCGGGCTGACCGCGCAAGACCGCCAGGGTTGGCGTCCCCACGTCACCGTGCAAAACAAGGCCGACCCGAAGGCCGCCCGCGCGCTGCACGCCCAACTGACCCGCGACTTCATGCCGATGACGGGGACCGCCACCGGCGTGACCCTGTGGCACTATCTCGGCGGCCCCTGGGAACACGCCGCCTCGTTTACATTTGGTGGGCCTACTTAACGCCGAGCAGCTCCACGTCGAAGATCAGCGTGGCGTTGGGCGGAATCACGCCGCCGGCGCCGCGCGCGCCGTAGCCCTGGTCCGGCGGGATGATCAGCGTGCGCTTGCCGCCGATGTGCATGGTGGCGACGCCGCTGTCCCACCCGGCGATCACCTGGTGGCCGTTCAGCACGAAGCTGAACGGCGTGCCGCGGTCGCGCGAGCTGTCGAACTTCTTGCCCTTCTGGCCGTGGTCGTCGAGCCAGCCCGTGTAGTGCACGATGACGGTCTGCCCGCTCTGCGGCTGCGCGCCCGTGCCCACCACCTCGTCATGGTAGCTCACGCCGGAGGCCAGCGGGATGTAGGCGTCGGCGGCGGCGGTCGGGTTGGCGGTCATCAGCAATGCTCCAGCGATGGGCAGGACAAAACGCAGCATCCGGGGACGTCCTGGCTATGGATCGGGCCGCCCGCTTAGCATGCCATCCGCCTGTACCGCAAAACCGCCGCCATCGCGTGACGCGCCGCGCCGGCTTTGCTACCAACCGTTTCGACAAGGGAGCACGCCCCCGTTGGGACGGACGCAGCAGATCGCCGGCTTCACCATCGTGCTCGGCCTGGGCGTGCTCGCGCTGAAGACGGGCGCTTGGTGGCTGACCGGCAGCGCCGCGCTGTTCTCCGACGCGCTGGAAAGCACGGTCAACGTCGCCGCGTCCCTGATCGCGCTCACGGCGCTGCGCCTGGCCGAGAAGCCCGCCGACGCCAACCACCCGTACGGCCACGAAAAGGCCGAGTTCTTCGCCGCCGTGGTCGAGGGCGCGCTGATCATCGTCGCCAGCCTGGCGATCCTCAGCCACGCCTACGCCACCTGGCGCGACCCGCAGGACATCACCGCGCCCTGGCCCGGGCTGGCGCTGAACGGGCTGGCCACGGGGCTGAACGCCGTCTGGGCGGGGGTGCTGGTGCGCGCCGGGCGGGCCAACCGATCCATGGTGCTGACCGCGGACGGGCGCCACCTGTGGGCGGACGTGGCCGCCTCGGGGGGGATCGCCGCCGGGTTGGCGTTGGCGCTGTGGACGGGGCTGCCGCAGGCCGACCCGGCGCTCGCCGCCCTGGTGGCGCTGTATGTGCTGTGGTCGGGGATGCGGCTGATCGGGCAGTCGGTCGGCGGCCTGATGGACGCGGCCCCCGCCGCCGACGTGGTGGAGCGTATCCGCCGGCTGGTCGGGATGCACGCGGAGGGCGCGCTGGAGGCGCATGACCTGCGCACCCGCCACGCCGGCCGGCTGACGTACCTCGAGTTCCACCTGGTGGTGCCGGGCGCCACCAGCGTGTCCGACGCCCACGCCATCTGCGACCGCATCGAGGCCGCGCTGCGCGAGGAGATGCAGCACCTGGTGATCACCATCCATGTCGAGCCGGAGGGCAAAGCCAAGCATCACGGCGTGCTGGTGCTGTGACCCTGCTGACGGACGGGGCGATGCGGCTGCCAGCGCCGCCGCGGGACCGGCGGGCGCTGCTGGGCCGGGTCGGCGCCGGATCGCTGCTGTTGCATGCCATGGTGTTGGTGGCGCTGGTCTGGCGGCCTGGCTGGCCGGTCTCCACGCAGGAGCCGCCGTCGGAAGCCTCGGTCGAGGTGGAGCTGGTCGACCAAGCCGCCACCCAACGCGGGCAGCCGGCCGCGCAGCCCGCGCCGCCCCAGCCGCCAGCGCCGCCGCCAATGCCGTCACCGCCGCCGATGCCGTCCCCGCCGCCGATGCCCAACCCGACCGTGCAGGCCGCGCCGGCGGCACCCAATGCAGCGCCCGCACCGCCTGCCACCGCGCAGGCGCAACCGCAGCCGCGGCTTGAAACCCCGGAGATCAACCTCGGCAACAGCGACGAGGACCGCGACGCGCTCAACGTCACTGGTGACAATGTCGTGTCCGAAGGCCCCGACGCGCGCTACCACAACATGCCGCCGCACTACCCGCGTGAGGCGGCGCGGGCGAACGAGAGCGGCGCCGTCTCGCTGATCATCCACATCACCCCGCGCGGCGAGGCTGGCGAGATCGAGGTGGCGGAGTCATCGGGCATCGCCTCCATGGACGAGGCAGCCCGCATCGCCGTGTCGGCGTGGCGCTTCAAGCCGCCGATCCGTGGTGGCGTGCCAGTGCGATCGGTGTATCTGCTGCGGTTCAACTTTATGGCGCACGAACCATGATCCGCATCGACCGTGTCGTGACCCGGGGCGGCGACACCGGCCAGACCTCGCTGGGCGACGGCACGCGGGTGCCGAAGGATGCCCGCCGGGTCGACGCCTATGGCACGGTGGACGAGGCGAACGCCGCCATC
>CAXSFF010000402.1:0-4398 GCA_964236035.1 uncultured Acetobacteraceae bacterium | reverse complement strand
GGTGCGAATGTCCGTTATTAACTATGTGCCTCCCGGAAGCAGACAGGCCGCTAACCACCAAACTCGACCGCAGTCTCGGCACTCCGGTTCCAGACGGTTCGCCAACCGTGGCAGACCAGGCCCGGATTTCAAACTGAGACACCACCAAACCGTCAGCTGCGCGCATCCATGACCGTGCAGGCCATGCCAGCGCTGATGCAGGAGGAGACGAAGGCGCAGGTGGCCGTACCGCTGGCCGGACGATCAATCCGTGGCGGCGAACAGGGCAGCGACAGTGACCGGCGATCCCGCTATAACGCGTCGTCATGGGCTGGCCACCAATGCCTTCGACGGTCCGCAACCGCCTCCGCATGGCGTGCCTCCTGGCATTGGCTGCACAAACAGCGCCAGCCGAGGCGCAGCCGAGTCCGTCCGCAACGCCTGTCCAGGGCCCTACCGAAGGCAACTCACCCGGCGCCCCCGCCGCCCGGGGCACGTCGCCGGGTGGCCAAACCAACGCCGGCGAATCAGCAGGCGCATCGCCTTGGCAGGGTCGGCTGCTCGGCGACCTGGGCGGCCTGCGCACGCAACTGGACGGCGTGGGCGTTTCGCTCGGCCTGTTGGAGCAGAGCGAAGTGCCGGGCAAATCCCAATGGCGGCATCCATTGCGGCGCCGCCTACGAAGGCGTCACCTCGCTGGGACTGGGCCTGGACACGCAGAAGGCGTTGGGCTGGGCCGGCGGCACGTTCAACGTCACCGCCTTCCAGTACCACGGGCGCGGGCTCACCGAATACAACGTCCCCGACCTCACCGCCCTCAGCGGCATCGAACAGATCGAACGCGGCAGCCAACTGTTCGAGATGTGGTACGAGCAGTTGGCCTGGAACAACACCATCACGGTCCAGATCGGGCAGATGGGCGTGGACCAGGAGTTCATGACCACCGAGTACGGCGGCCTTTTCATCAACGCAGGCTTCGGCTTCCCCACCCTGGCCTCGTCGGACCTGCCCTCCGGCGGGATCGACTACCCGCTCAGCACGCCGGGCGCGCGCCTGAAGGTCGTGCTGGACGAGCAGTGGGCAGGCCTGATCGGCGTGTTCAACGGCGATCCGGCCGGCCGCGGCCCTGGCGACCCGCAGAAGCAGGACGGCGGCGGCGGTACGGCGTTCCGGCTGAACGACGGCGTGTTCCTCATCGGCGAGGTGTAGTACAGCCTCAACCAGGGCGGCGACCACGGCCTGTCTGGCACATACAAGCTCGGCATGTGGTACCAGTCGGAGGCCTTCGCGGACCCGCGCTTCAGCTTCACCAGGGCATCCCTAGGTAATCCCGCGAACGCGGCCGCCGCCCGCACCCGGCAGGGCAACTACAGCCTGTACGGCACAGTGGACCAGTTGGCTTGGCAGAAACCCGGCACTTCGGACGGCGGCGTTCCTCCGCGTGTTGGTGGCTCCGCCAGACCGCAACCTGGTGGACGCCTTCGTGCAGGCCGGGGTCACGGACAAGGCGCCGTTCGCCGGACGGGAAAACGACACGGTGGGGATTGCGGCCACCTGGTCGCACATCGGCAGCCACGCTTCGAAGTATCAGGGCGATCTGGCGGCGTTCACCGGCCGCACCGCTCGTGCCCGCCGCGCGGAAACCGTGATCGGCCTCACGTATCAGGTGCAGGTCTCTGCCTGGCTGCAGGTTCAGCCCAATCTGCAATATGACTTCAATCCCAAAGACGGCGTCCTGAACCCGGCGACGAGCCGCCGCATCTCAGATACACTCGTATTCGGGCTACGAACGAATGTTACCTTTTAGCTGATACCAACAGCGTTGAGAACCAACCTCCCGGCCGTCATTGCGACCAAACAACCCAAGGGCCGCACGGGGTTCGTAGCGTGGCCCTGGGTTGCCGCACCGCCAAGCAGCGGTTCGCGATGACGGGCGTCGAGCTGACGCGTCACTGCCCGGCGGAGTTGCGCCACCGCTCCAGGTCGGCGTCGAACCGGGTCGGGTTGGTGTTCTGGATGGTGCTGACGGCCAGCTCGACCTCCTCCGGCAACGGCCGCAGCTGGAGGATCGCGTCGTCATTGCGCATCGCCGCGTGGGTGGCGGTCTGGCTGTCGTCCGGCAGGATCGCCTCGCGCAGACGGCCAAGGATGCCCTGGTCGGGCGCACTGGTGGAGGCCTGCAGTTCGGACGCGGCCGCGGCATGGGCGGCGATGGCGATGCGCTCGGGCGCGATGCCGGCGCCGATCAGCATCTGCTTGGCCGCCTCGGCGTCCGCCGCGGTGGCGTAGCTTGCCGTCATCAGCCGGTCGTTGAGGTCTGCCTCCGGCGTGTGCAGCGGGCCGTTCATCGTGGTCGGGCCGGGTTGGCCGAAATCGTCGCTCATGCCGAAGTCTCCGCTGCGCCGTTGATCACGCCTGAACGATGCGCGGCCTGCCGGGTTGCCTCAGGCGGCGGCCGCGTCGGTGACGACGAAGCAGGCGGTGGTGGTTCCTTTCCACTCCTCGGCGCGCAGGTAGCCCGCCAGGTGCAACGGGCCGCCGCGTGCCTCCAGCGCCTGGCCCAGCGGCTGGTCGGCGCTGCGGAACGCCATCACCTTGAGCCGGCCGCCGTCCTCGCCCTCCACCATCATCCGCAGGGTGCGGCCGTCGCGGCCGATGCGGTCGGCGCGCACCACGCGGGCGTGCGGGATGGCGAACACGGGCTCCTCGTTGCCGTTGCCGAACGGCGCCAGGCGGACGATCTGCTCGGCCAGGCCGACGGTGGCGCCGGGCACCGCCACCGTGCCGTCGATCGGCAGGTCCGGCGTGCGCGGCAGCGCGGCGGCGTGCGACAGGCATTGCTCCAGGAAGCCGTGGAAGTCGTCGAGCCGCTCCGCCGCCAGCGAGAACCCCGCCGCCATCGCATGCCCGCCGCCGGTCAGCAGCAACCCATTGCGCCGCGCCTCCAGGATCGCCGCGCCCAGGTCGACGCCGTGCACCGAGCGGCCGGAGCCCTTCACCACGCCGTCGCCCAGCGCGCCGGCGAGCGCCGGGCGGTTCTGCCGCTGCTTGATGCGCCCGGCGACGATCCCCACCACCCCCGGGTGCCAGCCGGCACCGTGCACCAGCAGCACCGCGCGCCCGGCCTCCGCCTGGGCGTGGGCGGCGGCGTGGGCGGCGTCGAGCATGCCGGCCTCCACGTCCTGGCGCTGGCCATTGATGGCGTCGAGCCGGGCGGCCAGCGCGCGCGCCTCCACGGGGTCCTCGCACAGCAGCAGCCGCAGCCCGAGATCCGACTCGTCGATGCGCCCGGCGGCGTTGATGCGCGGCCCCAGCGCCCAGCCGAGGGTCATGGCGTTCGGCGCGTCGCGGGCGGCGGCGACCTCCAGCAGCGCGGCGACGCCGGGCCGCGCGCGGCGGGCCATCACCTTCAATCCCTGCGCCACCAAAGCGCGGTTGAGGCCCTGCAACGGCATCACGTCGCACACGGTCGCCAGCGCCACCAGGTCGAGCAGGTGGCGCAGGTCGGGCTCGGCGCGGCTGGCGAACCAGCCGGCGCGGCGCAGGCTGCGCAGGGTGGCGACGGCGGCGAGGAACGCCACCGCCGCGGCGCACAGTCCGCGCAGGCCGGAGGCGTCGTCCAGCCGGTTCGGGTTCACCGTGGCGACGATGCGCGGCGGCGGACCCTCCGCCTTGTGGTGGTCCAGCACCACCACGTCGGCCAGCCCGGCGAGGGCGGCCAGCGCCGTGGCCGCCGCCGTGCCGCAATCCACGCACACGACCAGACTGGCGCCTTGCGCCGCCAGCGCCCGCAAGGCCGGAGCGTTGGGACCGTAGCCCTCGGCGATGCGGTCCGGCACGTGGGTCAGCACGCGGCAGCCGAGGGTGCGCAGCAGCACGGCCATCACGGCGGCGCTGCACGCGCCGTCCACGTCGTAGTCGCCGAACACGGCCACCGTCTCGCCCGTCTGCACGGCGCGGGCGAGGCGGTCGGCGGCGGCGTCCATGTCGGTCAGCACCGACGGGTCGGGCAACAGCGCGCGCAGCGTCGGGTTCAGGAAGTCGGCGGCGTGGTCGAGGTCGACGCCGCGCACGGCGAGCAGGCGGCCGACCACCTGGGGGACGTCGAGCCGCTGGGCGATGGCCTGGCCGACGCGGTCGTCCGCGGGACGCCACGCCCAGCGCCGGCCGGTGACGCTGCGCTCCACGCCGAGGGCGTACGTCATTGGCGGAGAAGGCCGCGCGGCCACCCCTCCCCCGCCCCCTCCCGCAAGGGGAGGGGGGAAGAAAGGACTTCTCCCCTTGCGGGAGGAGGCTGGGAGGAGGGGTCAGGCGCCATGGATCAGGTGGGCTGCCAGGTCTTGGTCGCGAAGTTGTGGTGCGCCTCGACGTAGCGCACGGTGCCGGAGCGGCTGCGCATCACCATCGAGTGGGTGATCG
>CAXSFF010000401.1:0-4407 GCA_964236035.1 uncultured Acetobacteraceae bacterium | reverse complement strand
GCTTCAACTTCCGCGGTGTCGGCCGCAGCCAGGGCCGCTACGACGGCGGCATCGGTGAGATTAGCGACGCCGCCGCCGCGCTTGATTGGATGCAGATGGTCAACCCGGCGTCCGGCGGCCTGTGGATCGCCGGCTACTCGTTCGGCGCCTTCGTCGGCATGCAGCTGCTGATGCGCCGTCCGGAGATCTCCGGCTGGATCAGCGTGGCGCCGCCCGCCAGCCACTACGATTTCGGCTTCCTGGCGCCCTGCCCGTGCGGCGGCCTGCTGCTGCACGGCGGCGCCGACGAGCTGGTGCCGGAGCCGTCGGTGCGCAAGCTGGTCGACAAGCTGAACACCCAGAAGAACGTCACCGTCGACTACCGGGTGTACCCGACCGCCGACCACGTGTTCGCCGACCACGCCGACCGGGTCGCCGACGCGTTGGAGGACCATGTCACCCGGGTGATGGCCCGCAAGCAGATGGCGCTCGCCGCCGACTAGATCGGGCGGACTTCGTGGAACCGGTCCAGGTCGAGCACGACCTGGCCGGTTTGCGTGTAGCCGAACATGTCGGCGTAGCGGTAGCCGAACATGATCTCCTCGGCGCTGTAGCTGGTGCGGGCATGGATGGTCTGCGCCATGGTGTCGTCAAGCCCCGTCACCGTCACCAGCAATTCCGCCTGTTCCGCCAGCAGGCTCTCGCGGGTGGCGCCGAACAGCGGGCTATCGGCGCCGATCGAGTGCATGGCGGTGAACGACAGCGAGAAGATCGGCGTGTGGCCGCGTGCCAGCGCCAGGTCGTAGAAGCGCCGCATCGGCTGGCCCTCGCTGGAACGCTCGTTGCGCAGCAGCGTCAGGCTGACCGTCGCCTCCAATATCTGGTTGCGCCGCGCGTTGGCCATACGGGCCGACAAGGTCGGCACCCCGTTGAACGGCGCTACCGTGACCACGCGGCTGAACCTGACCCGGGCAGTCGGGCGGGAAAACCGCGCGAAGGTCGCCCCCGTGGCGATGGTCACGAACACCAGCGCCACCATCGTTTCCGCCAGCACGACCAGGTTGGCATAGGTGGTGTCCGGGGTCAGCACGCCGTAGCCGATCGTCGCCATGGTCTGCACGCTGAAGAAGAACGCGTCGGCGAACACGCCGGGCCGGGCATGGCCGATGCCGTGCGCGTCCAGCATGTATAGCCCGGCGAACAGCAGGTTGAGGCCGAGATAGGACGCCACACCGATCAGCAGGAACGTCCACCACCCCATCACCAGCGTGCGGTGATAGAGGTCCGCGCGCCAGGAGGTGCGGTTGCCCACCAGCAACGGCCCCGCGCCTGGCGTGCGCGGCACCAGCCGCATCGGCGGCGGCGGGACGCCGGGCGGGGGCTGCCGATGGATCTCGATGTGCTCGTCCCTGCGCCAGGGCACCCGGCGCCTGAGCTTGCGCACATAAGGCTCGTCAGCCATCGCGCTCGTCAGCCAGCGGGGCCGCAGCGGCCGTTACCGCGCGAACCAGTCGGCGATCGGGCGCACGGCATCCAGCGTCTTGGCGCCCCAGGCGACCTCGGCCCGCGCCTTGCGGATGGCGCGGATGTAGTCGGCGCCCTGCAGCTCCGTGGAGCGCAGCATCTCCCGCGCCTCGGCGACCATGCGGTCGATGCGTTGGAACGCCACGCGGCCGATGTCGGCGACCGGCAGCCTCTCGATGCGCGCCACGAACACGCGCGCGCCCTCCTGCTTCAGGATGCGGTCGCGGAAGCTGGTCCAGGCCTCGGGGGCCGCGTCGAAACGGCCGAGGTACTCCTGCTCCACCATGAAGACCGTCGCACGTGGCCCCCAGCCGATCACGGCCTCGACCGCGTGGATGGCGCTCTGGATCGAGTCGAAGGCCGTGGTGACAGGCACGGCGACGGCGATCGACTCGCCGTCATCCGGGAAGATCGGCCGCGGCTCGTCGTCCAGGATGCGGCAGATGTCGGCGAAGATGTTGGAGCCGAGGTCCACCACCAGCCCCCCGGTGCCCAGCCTGAACAGCAGGTCGTCCCACGGGGTCGCGTTCGGGTCGTGCGCCAGCTTGCGGAAGGCGTCGAACGCCTGCGCGTTGCGGGCGTCGCAATGGATCATGCTGGCCAGGCCGTCCTCCCGGCGGAAGACGGTCCCCAGGCGCGGCTGCCGGTCGTATTCGCGCACGGTGACGGAGCGCATCAGCACGGGGAAGCGGTCCAGCAGGCTGACCAGGACGGCGTTGGCGGTGGTGGTCTTGCCGCTCGACTTGTCGTTGGCGAACACCAGCGTCCGGCTGGTGGTGACAGGGCCGGCCGCCGCCTGGTCGAAGCTGGTGTGGTCCGGCGCGTTCATCCCGTTGTCCTGTCGAAGGGGCAGAAGATCATCGCGGTTTAGCACAGACGGGCATCATATCCAGTGCGCCCTCACGCGCGGCGTGATAGGGCGCGCGCTCATCCGCCCCGAAGGCCAGGCCATGCCGAACAGCGACTTCCTGCGCGACGCCACCGAGCGCGGCTTCGTCTTCCAGTGCACCGACGCCGCCGGGCTGGACGCCGCCTGCGCCGCCGGCACGCTCGCCGGCTACATCGGGTTCGACTGCACGGCCGACAGCCTGCACGTCGGCAGCCTGGTGCAGATCATGCTGCTGCGGCTGCTGCAGCGCCATGGCCACCGCCCCGTGGTGCTGATGGGCGGCGGCACCAGCCGCATCGGCGACCCGTCGTTCCGCGACGAGGCGCGCACGCTGCTGACCGACGCGCAGATCGCCGTCAACATGGCGGGCATCCGCCGCTGCTTCGAGCCGTTCCTCCGCTTCGGCGACGGCGCCGCGGACGCGATCATGCCGAACAACGCCGACTGGCTGGACAAGCTCGGCTACATCGACCTGCTGCGGGAGGTCGGGCCGCATTTCAGCATCGCGCGCATGCTGGCGTTCGACTCCGTGCGCACCCGGCTGGAGCGCGAGCAGGGGCTGACCTTCCTGGAGTTCAACTACAGCATCCTGCAATCCTATGATTTCCGGGAGTTGTCGCGCCGGCATGGCGTGGCGCTGCAGATGGGCGGCTCCGACCAGTGGGGCAACATCGTCAGCGGCGTCGACCTGGTGCGCCGCACCGACCAGCGCGCCGTGTTCGGCCTGACCACGCCGCTGATCACCACGGCGTCGGGTGGCAAGATGGGCAAGACGGCGCGCGGGGCGGTGTGGCTGACGCCCGAGCGGCTGGGCGCGTGGGACTACTGGCAGTTCTGGCGCAATACGGAGGACGCCGACGTCGGCCGCTTCCTGCGCCTGTTCACCGACCTCGACCTGGACGAGATCGCCCGGCTGGCGGCGCTGGGCGGGGCCGAGGTGAACGAGGCCAAGAAGGTGCTGGCGACGGCGGCGACGGCGCTGGCGCATGGCGAGGCAGCGGCGGCCGAAGCGGCGGCGACGGCGCGCGGCACGTTCGAGGCCGGCGGTGCCTCGCAGTCGCTGCCGTCCCATGCGGTTACGGCGGCGGAGTTGGCGGCGGGCATCCCGCTGTTCCGCCTGTTGGCGGAGTGCGGTCTAGTGGGCAGCCTGGGCGAGGCTCGGCGCCTGATCCGCGGCGGCGGCGCCCGGGTGAACGACGTGGCGGTCACCGACGAAGCCAGCCAAGTCGGCGCGGCGGAGCTGCGGGACGGCGCGGTCAAGCTGTCCGCCGGGCGCAAGCAACATCGGCTGATCCGCCCGGAGTAGCCCTCGTCGCCGGCAAGACCGAACCTTGCTCCGAAACCTCTCCAACCCCATGATGACCATTGTAGTCACGGATGGTTGGAATGCACGAGGTGCAGTTGCGCGACGCCAAAGCGACGCTTTCGGCAGTGATCGACCAGGCGCTTCGGGGAGAGCCGTCCATCATCACCCGGCACGGCCGCCGGGAGGCCGTGGTGCTCAGCTTCGAGGAATGGGAGCGCCTTTCCCGCGTGCCGAGCTTCGGGCGCCTGCTGATGGCCGCCCCGCTGGAAGACGGCGACCTGCCGGACAGGAACCCCGCCCCCGTTCGCGAAACAGGTTTTTGAGTGCGTGTACCTCGTCGACACCAACGTTCTTTCGGCCGGCGCTCCCACCAAGGCCGAGCGACCGGCTGACCTGATCGGATGGATGCACCGCAACAGCGACCGGCTGTTCCTGTCGGTGATCACCATCGCCGAGATCGAGGACGGGATCGCGAAAGCCCGGCGCGAAGGCGCAACCCGCAAAGCCGATCGCCTGGCTGAATGGCTCGAAGCCGTGCTGCACCTCTACGCTGTCCGTGTGCTACCGCTCGACATCGGCGCCGCACAGGTGTTGGGCGCACTGTCCGATCAGGCGCGTGCCGCAGGGGAGACGCCAGGCTGGGCCGACCTTGCCATTGCGGCGGCGGCTCGAAGCCGAGGCTATACGGTGCTCACGCGCAACCTGCGGC
>CAXSFF010000400.1:0-4411 GCA_964236035.1 uncultured Acetobacteraceae bacterium | reverse complement strand
TGGAGAAGGGGCGGGTGGTGATCTTCGCCGCCGGCACCGGCAACCCGTTCTTCACCACCGACACCGCCGCCGCCCTGCGCGCCGCCGAGATGGACTGCGACATGCTGCTGAAGGGCACCCAGGTCGATGGCGTCTACTCCGCCGACCCCAGGCGCGACCCGGCGGCGACGCGCTACCAGGAACTCACCTACCACGACGTGCTGGCCGGCGACCTGGCCGTGATGGACGCCGCCGCCATCAGCCTGGCGCGGGAGAACGGCCTGCCGATCGTGGTGTTTAACATCCACGCCGCCGGCGCCTTCGCCCAGGTGATGCGGGGCGAGGGCCGCTTCACCACCATCATCGAAAAGCCGTAGTTGGCGCGTTTACGGCCTGCTAACCCCTGTCCGCTATGCTAATTTCTGCTAGTCCGCTACGAGGTGTCCCGTGCCTGCCGACCTGACCGAGCTGAAAACCGACCTGGCGCGCCGCATGGACGGTGCGCTGGAGACCTTGAGGCGTGATTTCGCCGGGTTGCGCACCGGGCGCGCCAGCCCCGGCCTGCTGGAGCCGATCAAGGTCGAGGCGTATGGCTCGGAGTTGCCGATTACCCAGGTGGGCACCATCGGCGTGCCGGAGTCGCGCATGATCACGGTGCAGGTGTGGGACCGCACCCTGGTCGGCGCGGTGGAGCGGGCGATCCGGGACTCCGGCCTCGGCCTCAACCCGTCGGCGGACGGCCAAGTCGTGCGGGTGCCGATCCCGATGCTGACGGCGGAGCGCCGGGTGGAGCTGGCGAAGGCGGCGGGCCGCTACGGCGAGGGTGCGCGGACCGCGGTCCGCGGCGTGCGGCGCAGCGGGATGGAGCAGGTCAAGGCCGCCGAGAAGAAGAGCGAGATCGGCGAGGACGACGCGAAGGACTGGTCCGACCACATCCAGAAGCTGACCGACACCTACATCAAGCGCATTGACGAGAGCCTGATGGAGAAGGAACGCGAGATCAAGCAGGTCTGATGCGCCGCGCCATGCGCCCTGGAACCGACTCGTGAGAGTGCAGTCCAAGCCGGCCGAGCCCGTGGTGCGGGAGGCCGCCGTGCCTGTGCACGTCGCCATCATCATGGACGGCAACGGCCGTTGGGCCACGGCGCGGGGGCTGCCGCGCGTTGCCGGCCACCGTGCCGGCGCGCAGGCGGTGCGGCGCTCGATCGAGGCCGCCATCGGCGCCGGGGTGAGCTGGCTGACGCTGTATGCCTTCAGCAGCGAGAACTGGACCCGGCCGCAGAGCGAGGTGCTCGACCTGACGGGGCTGCTGCGCCGCTACATCCGCGAGGAACTGGCCGACCTGAAGGCGCAGGGCGTGCGGCTGCGGGTGATCGGCGACCGCGGCCGCTTCGATGCAGACATCTGCGCCGACCTGGCGCGCGCCGAGCTGGAGACCGCTGGCAACCTGCGGCTCAACCTCAACGTCGCGCTGTCTTATGGCGCGCGGGCCGAGATCACCCACGCCGCGCGCCAGGCGTTGGCGGCCGTGCTTGCCGGTACCCTCGACCCGGCGGCGCTGGACGAATCGCGCTTCGAGGGGTTCCTCACCACGGCGGGCATGCCCGACCCCGACCTGGTGATCCGCACCAGCGGCGAGCGCCGGCTCAGCAACTTCCTGCTGTGGCAGTCGGCCTATGCCGAGCTGGTGTTCATGGACGTGCTGTGGCCGGATTTCGGCCCCGCCGAGTTCGAGGCGGCGCTGGCGGAATTTGCCCGCCGCGAGCGCCGGTTCGGAGCCCGCCCTGCCTGAGCCCTCCCGTGCCGTCGCGGCTGCTGGTCCCGCCGCCGCGTCCGCCAGGCGTTGGGGCGACCTGCGGCTGCGGGTCGCCTCGGCCGCGATCCTGGCGCCATTCGCGCTGGCCTGCGTCTGGATCGGCGGCGTCGTCTGGTATGGCCTGATGACGGTCGCGTTCTGCGGCGTGGCGTGGGAGTGGCGGCAGATGACCGCCGGCCGCAGCAACCGAGTCGTGCTGGCCGGCTTCCTCTACGCGGCATTGGCGACGGCCGCGCTGGCCTGGCTGCGCAACGGACGGGCCGGCGGCAGCGGCGTGATCTTCTTCCTGCTCGGCGTGGTCTGGTGCAGCGACATCGGCGCCTACCTGGCCGGGCGGCTGATCGGCGGCAAGCGCCTGGCGCCGGCGATCTCGCCCGGCAAGACCTGGAGCGGCGCCGCCGGCGGCCTGCTGGCGGCGGTAGTGGGCGGCCTGGTCATGGTGCCGATCGGCAACGAGGGCGTCCGTGCCGGGTTCGCCGCCGCTCTCCTCGGCGTCGCGTCGCAATGCGGCGACCTGGCCGAGAGCGCGTTGAAGCGGCGGTTCGGCGTGAAGGATTCGGGCCGCCTGATCCCGGGGCACGGCGGCCTGCTGGATCGGCTGGACGGCTTGATGGCGGCGGCCCTGCTGGCCGGCGCGTGGCTATCACTGGCGGGTCGGGGAGACGCGATGTGGCTTTGAGGACCGTGACCGTGCTCGGCAGCACCGGCAGCGTCGGGCGCAGCACGGTTGACCTGCTGCTGTCGCATCGCGACCAGTTCCGCGTGCGCTGCCTGGTCGGCGGCCGCAACGCCGCCCTGCTGGCCGAGCAGGCGCGCGCGCTTGATGCCGAATTCGCGGTGATCAGCGACCCAGCGCAGCACGCCGCCCTGGCCGAGGCGCTCGCCGGCACCCGCACCGCCACTGCCTGCGGCGATGCCGAGGTGACCGCCGCCGCCGCCTTGCCGGCCGATTGGACCATGGCGGCGATCACGGGCGCGGCCGGGTTGCCTTCGACCCTGGCCGCCATCCGGCGCGGCGGCGCCATCGCGCTGGCCAACAAGGAGGCGCTGGTCTGCGCCGGCGAGGTCATGTTGCAGGCGGTGCGCGCCGCCGGGGCGACGCTGCTGCCGGTCGACTCCGAGCACAACGCGATCTTCCAGGCGCTGGCCGAGGGCAACCACGGCGCGGTGGAGCGCATCATCCTGACGGCGTCTGGCGGGCCGTTCCGCACCAGCACCCTGGCGGAGATGGAGGCCGCCACGCCGCAGGTGGCGCTGCGCCATCCCGTCTGGTCGATGGGCGCCAAGATCAGCATCGACAGCGCCACCATGATGAACAAGGGCCTCGAGCTGATCGAGGCGGCGCGGCTGTTCGACCTGCCGGAAAGCCAGGTCGACGTATTGGTGCACCCGCAATCGGTGGTGCACGGCATGGTGTGCTATTCCGACGGCAGCATGCTGGCCCAGCTCGGCTCCCCCGACATGCGCATCCCGATCGCCCACGCCTTGGCCTGGCCCACCCGGCTGGCGACCAACGCGCCTCGCCTCGACCTCGCGGCGATGGCGAAGCTCGAGTTCGAAGCGCCCGATCCGCAGCGGTTCCCGTCACTGCGCCTGGCCCGCGACGCATTGCGGGCAGGGGGCGGCGCGCCGGCCCTGCTCAGCGCCGCCAACGAGGTCGCGGTCGAGGCGTTCCTGCAGCGCCGCATCGGCTTCCTCGACATCGCCCGCATGGTGGAGGCGGTGCTGGACCGCCTGGGAACGCCGCCTGCCGACAGCCTGGACCAGGTGCTGGCGCTGGATCAGTCAGGCCGGCGAGTGGCGGCGGAGCTGGTTGCCGCCCATATGGCGCGTGGGGCCGGGTCGTCCCGGGCCAGCCGGCCGGCCGCCTGAGAGCTGATTAGGAACATGGCCATGCATTTCCTTCCCGACGCCGTCCGCACGCTGGCCTCGTTCGCACTCGTGCTGGGCGTGCTCGTGTTCATCCATGAGATGGGCCACTACCTCGCGGCCCGCTGGTGCGGCGTCCATGTCGAGGCGTTCTCGATCGGCTTCGGCCGCCCGCTCGCGTCCTGGACCGACAGGCGTGGCACGCAGTGGCGGTTGTGCTGGCTGCCGCTCGGCGGCTACGTGAAGCTGCACGGGCAGGAGCAGCCGGGCGACGTGTCGCCGGAGGTGCGGGCCGCCTGGCTGCCCGGCAAGACGTTCCACAGCAAGCCCGTGCTGTCGCGCGCCATCGTGGTCGCCGCCGGGCCGATCGCCAACTTCCTGCTGGCGATGGTGTTGTTCAGCATACTGTTCTCGATGCAGGGCGAGCCGGGCGACGCCGTGGTCGATGCCGTGGTGCCGAACTCGGCGGCGATGACGGCCGCGCTGCAGCCCGGCGACCGCATCGTGTCGATCAACGACAAGCCGATCGCCGACTTCTCAGACGTGGTCCGCATCGTGTCCGCCAGCCCGAACGCCCCGCTGCAGATCGGCGTGGAGCGGGCGGGCGCGGCCAGGACGCTGCTGGCGACGCCGGCCGCGATCGATGACGGCGGCGGCGGCAAGATCGGCGTGCTCGGGATCACCAGCGCGTTGCGTCCGGTCGGCTTCGGGCGCGCCGTGGTGGACGGGGTGGCGCACACCTACGAC
>CAXSFF010000399.1:0-4418 GCA_964236035.1 uncultured Acetobacteraceae bacterium | reverse complement strand
GATGAAGCCCCATCACCAGGGCGCGATCGACATGGCCCGCTACGAACTCGCGCATGGCAAGGATCCTACCTTGCTCAGAATGGCACGCGCCGTAATCACCGCGCAGGAGAAGGAAATCGCCGAGATGAACGCATGGCAGGCGAAGCACCCGGCCGCTCAATGATGCGGGTATGCCCACTTGCAGTCCGCGGCGGCCGAGTTCGGGCGGTGCCGTTCACCGTGGCGGCGACGTGAGGCGCTGGCTGGCCGGGCTGCTCCTGCTGCCTTTGCTCGGTCATGCGGTTCGGGCGCAGTCGCAATCTCCGCTGCTGACCGGCCCAAGCGCCATTCCGGCGCCTGCAGGGCGGTCGCCGGGGGTGCCGGTGCCGGCGTTGCCGAATTCATCCTCGACCTTGCCGCCGCTACGGCCTTTGCCGGGGGCGGGTGGACCAGGCCTCGATGCGCTGGACCTACCGTCGCCGTCAGGGCAGCCGCGGAATCGGGCCGCTGCCCGTGCCCCGTCGCGTTCCACTCCGCCACGGCTGTTGCCGCCAGTGGAGGCGGCGCGGACGCTGCAAACGGCGATCGACAGCGCGGTGACTCGGAATGCCGGGCTGCAGGGAGCGGCCATGCGCCATGCACTCGTCGTAGCCAAGCATTACGCCGCCAGCACGTTTTTGCCTGGCTCGCCGACGCTCGGCGGCGCCTATGTCAGCGATCAGGCAATCCGCAACCGCAACGCTCGCGACGCCGAGATTTCGCTCAGCACGCCGATTTGGCTGCCCGAGGAGGGAACCGCCTCCGTCCGGGCTGCCGATGCTGAGTCGGCGCGCCTTGATGCCGAAGGCGCGCGGCGCTTGTTGGGGGTTGCGGGAGAAGTTCGGGAAGCCCTGGCATTCGTCGCCGCGGCCGAAGCCGACCAGCGCGCCGCCGAAGCGAGGCTGCGCGATGCACGGGCATTGGAGAGTGATCTGGGCCGCCAGGTCCGGGCGCGGAACACGGCCGAAGCCGAGCTGCTGGTGGCCAGCGCAGACCGGCTGGAGGCGGAGAGCAATCTTTCGGAGAAGACTGCTTCCGTCGATGCGGCGCGGATCGACTTCCATACCCTGACCGGCCTCGACCCGAACACGGCCGCCTTGAACGAGCCGGTCCCCCCGGCTGCGCAGGCGCGGCCAGTCGATCCGCGCCTGACCGAGGCGAGGCGTGCCGTCTATGCGGCGCAGGCCAATCAGCGGCTGGCCGAAATCCAGTCCAGCGACAGCCCGTCGATCGGCCTGGTTGGCCGGCGGACGCGCGACATCGGCGGCAACATTTATGACAACTCGGTCGGCATCCAGGTGAGTATTCCGCTCCCCTCCGGCGGCCGCAATCGGCCTCGCACGGCTGCCGCTGCCGTCGAATACACCGATGCCGTGGTGACGCTTGCCAAGCTGGAGCGTGACCTGAGCGGAAGCGAAAGCCGCGCGCGCGTCGTGCTGGCCAGCGCTGAAGCGCAGCGTGACCTGGCCGCCAAGCGGGCCGATGTGTTTAGTCGGCAGCGCAACCTGTTCGAGCGCTCCTATGCTGCGGGGGAGACCTCGCTCGCAGACCTGATCCGCGCCCGTACGCTCGCCTTCCAGGCGGACGCGGCGCGCGACCGGGCCGATGTCGGCGCACGCCAGGCCCGCGGGCGGTTGAACCAGGCCTTGGGCCTGATACCATAAGGATGCCGCCATGTCGTCCCGTTCACTTGCTTCAGCGCTCCTCGGCTTTGCCCTGCTGATCCAAGCTCCGGCTTTCGCTCATGGCGGCGCCGATGACGAGGCACCTGCTGCCGCATCCCCGGTTGCTGGCGCGCCGCGGACGGAGGCGGATTCAACCGAGTTCGAGCTAGTTGCTGTTGCCAAAGGGCCGGCGCTGGTGATCACCCTCGATCACTTCACGACCAACGAGCCTATCACGAACGGCACGGTCGAGGTTACGGAAGGCGACAGCTCGCTCAAGACGGAAGCGCAAGAGGATGGGACCTACCTGCTCCGCGCGCCGTGGGTCGGCAAGCCCGGCAAGCATGACCTGATATTCACCGTCGCTGCGGGAGAGGCGAGCGACCTCCTGACGGCCACGATCGATATCCCGAACGCCCA
The DNA here is from genome assembly GCA_964236035.1 of uncultured Acetobacteraceae bacterium. GTDB lineage: Bacteria > Pseudomonadota > Alphaproteobacteria > Acetobacterales > Acetobacteraceae > CAXSFF01. The sequence continues at coordinate 2,316 of CAXSFF010000399.1, read as the reverse complement.
TCCCGCCGGGACCGGCGCGGCAACGGGTACAAGCCTGGCGGACAAGCTGCTCGGCGCGCAGCGCGGCCCGGTGACGCTGGCGCTGGCCTTCGTAATCGGGATGCTGACGATGACGGTCCTGCGCGCGCGGGGCCGGTGGCGCACCATCTCCGGTGCCGCCGTCCTGCTGGTCGGCCTGTTCACTGCCGGTGCCGCCTTTGCCCATAGTGGCGCGGATGACGGCGACGGGCCGGCGCCGGCCGGCGCCTCCGACATGCCCCGCCGCCTGCCCGATGGCAGCGTGGCCATGCCGAAGGACGCGCAGCGGCTACTCGCCGTCCGGACCATCCTGGCCGCCAAGACGCAATCGGCCAGGACGGTGCAGGTAATCGGTCAAATCATTGCTGACCCGGCCACGGCCGGGCGCGTTCAGAGCACGCAAAGCGGCCGGGTGCAGCCGGCCGAAGGCGGCGAACTCGCCCATGTCGGACAGGCGGTCCAGAAGGGTGATGCCCTCGCGACGGTGATCCCCGTGATCTCCGGCGTGGACCGGGGCGGCTTGCAGGCGCAGGTCGCCGACCTCGACGCCCAAACTCGCATCGCGCAGCAGAAGGTCACACGGCTGAACGGACTCGTCGGCAGCGTCGCCGGCAAGGAGATCGACGACGCGCGTGCCGAGTTGGCTGGTGTCCGCGCCCGGCGCGCGGCCCTGTCTGCGACCTTGGTCCAAGGCGAAGTGTTGCGTGCGTCGGTGTCAGGCGTCGTCTCCGTCGCCAGCGTGACCACGGGGCAGGTGGTCGAGAGCCGCGACGTGCTGTTCGAGATCGTCGATCCCAGACGGCTTTGGGTGGAAGCAATCGCCTTCGACCCTGCCATCGCCAACCAAATGAAGAGCGCATCGGCCAAAACGACGGACGGAACGCCCCTCACGGTCAAATTCGTCGGACGCGGCCTGACGCTCCGGCAAGGCGCGACGTCCCTTCAGTTCCAGATCGAGAACCCGCCCGATAGCCTGGCCGTCGGCGCCCCCGTGATCGTCATTGCCAACGTGGCGGCCCAGGAGAGCGGTTTCGCGCTGCCGCGTACCGCCGTTGTCCGGATGCCGAATGGCGGTTCGGCAGTGTGGGATCACGTCACCGCCGAACGCTTCGTGCCACGTCCGGTCCGCCTACAGCCGCTGGATGGCGCCAACGTGCTCGTGCTCGCCGGGCTGAAGCCCGAGCAGCGCATCGTCGTGCAAGGCGCCGATTTGCTGAACCAAGTCCGCTGATGGGCCACCTGTTCAACGTCCTGGTGACGGGCAGCTTGAAAAACCGGCTGCTTGTCATGGTGGCCGCCGTCGTGCTGATCGGCTACGGCGGCTGGACGCTGACACGCCTCCCTGTGGACGTGTTCCCGGACCTCAACCGCCCGACTGTCACCCTGATGACGGAAGCCGAGGGCATGGCGCCTGAGGAGGTCGAGCAACTTGTGACTTACCCGCTGGAAACGGCGATGAACGGCATGCCGGGCGTGCAGCGGGTGCGCTCCGTGTCGGGCGTCGGCCTGTCGATCATCTACGTCGAGTTCGATTTCGGCGCGGACATCTATCTCGACCGGCAGCAGGTTGCCGAGCGCCTGGCCTCGGTGCGCGAGCAGATGCCGGCCGGCGTGGTGCCGCAGATGGGGCCAATCACCTCCATCATGGGCGAAATCATGCTGGTAGCGATGACGGCAGACAAAGCGTCTCCGATGGAGGTCCGCGAGCTGGCCGACTTCACGGTGCGCCCGCGCCTGCTCGCCATCCCCGGTGTGGCGCAGGTCATCCCGATCGGCGGCGAGGTCCGCACCTACCAGGTGACGCCCGACATCGCCCAGATGACCCGGCTCGACGTCTCGCTCGACGATCTGGAGCGGGCCATCAAGCAGTTCGGTACCAAGTCCGGCGGTGGCTTTGTCGACCAGAACCGAGCGGAATACGTTATCCGCAACATCGGCCGCACCACGCGCGTCGAGGACCTCCGCAGCCTGGTCGTCACCGTCAAGCAGGGCCAGTCGATCATCCTGAGCCAGGTCGCGTCGGTCGATTATGCGCCCCGGTTCAAGCGCGGTGACGCCGGCGCCAACGGCAAGCCTGCGGTGATCCTCAGCGTCCAGAAGCAGCCGGGTGCGGACACCGTCCCGCTCACGCGTGCGGTGGAAACGGCGCTGCACGACCTCGGCCGCACCCTCCCGCCGGGCGTGAAGGCCGACACGGTCCTGTTCCGCCAAGCCAACTTCATCGAGGCGTCGATCACCAACGTCGAAGGCGCCTTGCGTGACGCCATCGTGGTCGTGGCGGTCATACTGTTCCTGTTC
>CAXSFF010000398.1:0-4443 GCA_964236035.1 uncultured Acetobacteraceae bacterium | reverse complement strand
CGGAGCATGGAACCCAGGCACACCCGCGCCGCCGGCCTTGACGGCGACCAGGCCCGGACCGTGGTTCTTCAACACGACCGCCGGGTTGCCGGGGTCGGGCGGCGGCAGATCGGCTTTGGTGGGCAGGTGCGGGACCTGGATCAGGACGCTTGCGGCCGGAGTGAACAGCACTTGCGTTGCCGACATCGCGGGGCTCCTATCGGGCCATGTGGTTGAGGCGGATGAACCGGGCCGGTTGCGCCGTGTTGCCGGCCGCCGCTAGCAGCAGCGCACCCGCCGCCACGTTGGCCAGATCGTCATGGGCGCCGGGGGCGTGGTCTATGCTGTCCCGCCCGCTCCGCGCCGTGCGCCGCTCCAGCCCGCACAGTTGCGAGGCCAGCCGCGGCAGATCGAGCAGCTCGGCCCGACCGCCGTTCAGCACCGGCAGGAAGTCACGGTAGATGTCGGACCGCGGACGGTCGCTCAGGTCGTAGGTGACGCCATGCACGCGGAACCGCTCGCGCGGCCACTCGCCTGCGTAACGGTCGCCCTGGACGCGCTGCACCCCGTAGGTTTTCAGCAGCGCAGCGAAGTCCTGCGTCACCGTCTCAGGCGAGAACGGCGGGCGCACCTCCCGCACGGCGTCGAGGATGGCCCGCTCGCCTTCCCGGTGGGCGACGGCCAGCGTCATGCTATCGGACCCCGTGCCGCCGGACGGGTCCACGAAGGCCACGTAGGACAATCCCGAGATGGGTGGCACCTCGAAGCGCCCGCGCGCCGTCGCAGCGTCCACTACGGCGCGTGGCACGAAGTCGGACAGGTCGCTGCGGAACTCGGCGCCATACTCAGCCGCTGCGGCGTCCGGATCGTCCTCATAGGCTTCCGCGACGATGATCGGGTCCAGCGCAGGGTTCATGTCCAGCGTGGTGGCTTTCCATACCAGCACGCGGGCGCCATCCTGGCCGTAGTTGCGGGCGTATGCCTGATAGAGCACCCCGCGCTTGCGATAGGGGCTGGATGCCAGCAGCAGCACCGCGCCGGGGATCGTCGCCAAGCCCGGCCGCAGCGCGCCGATGATCTCTTGGTCCGGATTGGCGCTGTCGTCACTGCGCCAGAATGCGGTTTCGTCGCACAGCACCGCCGCGAAGGTGTAGCCGCGCGTCACCCGGAACGAAGCCGTCGCAATCTCAATCACCACACGGTTGCTGAGCGTGATCGTGTCGGCTGTCTCATCTTGAACCAGGACGGACAGCGCCGGCACCGCTTTCAGCAAGCCCAGCGCAAACCGGAAGATGCTGCGGGCCTGGCGCCGGTCCGCCGCAATCACGGCGATGGTCGCCACCTCGCCAGGGGCCAGGTGCGCCTCGTAATCCCGGAACGTCGCCAGGAACACGGCGATAAGGGCCAGCACGCGGGACTTGCCGCCACGCCGGCCGATCACCAGAGCGGCTTCCTTGAACGGCGCGGCGGGCGGGGCCACCCGGCCCGTGTGGGCCTGGTAGAGCGCCAGGGCCTCCGCATCCATCTCCAAGGCAAACAGCGCCGCCAGGAAGGCCCGCCACGGGCGCCAGGTGTCGCCGCGGAAGTGCGGGCCGAATAGCGACGGGTCGTCTAGGGCGGCCAGGATGTTCACTGGTAGCTGACCGTGATGGGGAATGGCGTGCCGTCCGGGTTGGTCAGCCTCACCGGAGCGAGGTAGTTGCCGCCGCCATCCTTGTTGAAGGCCCACAGATACACGGTCCTGCTCGTCCCCGCACCGTTGCCATTCGGGTAAATCTTGAAGTTGCAGGCGAACGTCGGCGGGCTGACCCCGCCCAGCGCTGCTGAGAAGTCCTGGAAGTCACCCGCATTCACGCCGTCGTCGCCCGAACCATAGGACGGGGGCGTCGTGCCGGATGAACTGATAGCGAATGCGACCGTGTTTGAGTTGGTGCCATCCGGCGCAAAAACCTGAATGGAACAGTTGACGCCCCCCGTGCCGGACGCTGGGACCGTGACGGCTGACGGCACCGGCCCCTGTGGCGCGCTGCGGACGGTGAACGCTGCCGGCGTCGGAACTGGTGCGGCTTGGCCCGGCGCCGCCGCGGTGATCGCCGCCGCCGCAAGCTGCAGTTGCCGCCCCGTGGTCAGCCCGTCCGCATCCACCGCATTGTCATAGATGCCGCTGCCGGTGACGGCCGCCGTGTCGCTGCCCGCCAAGCGATACCAGACATCAAGGGCCTGCCCGTCAGCCGGCGCCGCCGCGAGCGTCAGATCAATCTCGGTCGCGCTGGCAATGGACAAGCTGGCGATGGCGAGCGCACCGGACAGGCTGCCGGCAGGATAGACCGTGAACTGATTGGCAGGCGTGCCCATCGCCACCAGCGACGTGCCACCGGCCCCTTGCGCCACCGCCAGCTTGACGACGGCGCTTCCTGCCGCCCGGGTCGCTCCGGTGATCGCGGGGCCGGGCTTCTCGGACACGAGGCCGGCAACGCCCATAAAGGCGCGGTAGAAGTCCCGCGCCATCGGCACGCGCCCGGCCTGGTTCGGATGGGTGCCGTCGCTGCTCAGGCCCATGTCGAGAGCGGCGACGTAGCGGGCGCGGGGATCGCTGGCGACGTAGGCCAGGGCACCCGCTCGGATCGCCGCAGCCTGGGCCGGTGTGCCCCAATAGGCGGTATCCAACGACGGGATGGAACAGATCAGGCGGGGGAACGCGCCGAGGGTGCCGCCAGGACCGGCATAGTGCCCAGCCAGATCGGTGAACAAGGCGGCAAGCTGGCCCTGGTAGGTCGCGGCACCCATGCCGCCTTGCGCGTCGCTGTGGCCCTGTATCCAGATCAGGGCGCCGATGCGGCCCACCTGGTCCAGCACGCCGCGCAACGCGGTATAATTAGCCTGCCCGGGCTGCCAGGTCGTGATGCTGGTGCTGCCCACCGCATGGCCCGCAAGCGCTGCCACCACGCCAGCCTGCGACGTGACCAGGCGCAGGAACTCGGCTGCGAAGGCGCTGTCAGCGGGAGTGCCGTCCGCCACCGTGGCCCACGCCTGATGAACTTGCGCGCTGCCATCGGGCAGGTTGGGCGTGAACTGGTACCCGTTGGCCGGCGACGTGACGCCCGCCGATGCGATGGAACCTTCCGGGTTGAGGCCGGACACAAGGGCGTTGTAGGCCAGGCTCTGCCCGGCAACGGCCACCACCTCCCCCACCCCAAACGGCTGCGTCCCCAGCACTGCATGGGCGGTGTCGCCGTTGGCCCGCACGTCCATCAGGTAGCGGTGCGGCCCGGCAGGGATCGCTGGGGAGAGGCTGGCGCTACCGGCGGCCATGGCACCCGCCAGGCCGGTCCAATCCTGCAGCACGGGGTTGCCGGAGCTGTCGGCATCGCGCAGCCGGTAATCCAGCGTCGCCGCCGCCGCGGACAGGGTGACGGACAGGCCCACCGTGCCCGCGCCCTTGCCGAATGCGCTGCCCGTGCGTGTGTCGCGTTGGTAGATGCGGGTTGCCGTGGGCTGCGCGGCGGACAGCGTGCCGGCATAGGCACTGTTCCCAGTCAGCAGAGCAGACACCATGGGCGCCAGCAGCGCCGCTACTTGGTTCGCAGTGAAGCGCACGTCAGCGCCAACAATCGAACCGCCAAATGTGGCATCGGGCGGCAGGGTGCCTTCCCCGACCGAAAGTTGGCTGATTGAGTTCGTGAGCGAACGTCCCAGCGAGTACGTCATACCGGCACCGCCGCCCGTGCAGCGATGTGCGCGCGTAGGTCAAGGGGCTTGTCAGCGGCCAGGGTATTCATGCCGTGGTGAACGACAGGAACTGCCCAGTCGGCGTCCCGGAGCCGTTGGCGTTTTGCGAAATGACGACAGCCCTTGGCGACGCGTTGGCTGGGCGCCCAGTGAATGTATAGCTGGTCGCCGTGGTGGTCGTGTCGCTCAGGCTGCCGTAGGCGGCGCCGACACCTGGACGGGTCAGCACCCTGTAGCTTGGAGCGGTCGAGGTCCAGTTCATCGTGACGCCGCTTGAGGTCGCCCCGGTGTCCGCCGCCTGCGTCGGCGTGGCGGGCAGCGCACCCGGCGCCGCGGTCACGTTGAACTGCGCGCTTTCGTAGGTCGCGCTGCCGCCCGTCGGCGCAGCAAAGCCGCGCACCGTGTAAGCGCCGGCCGTCTGGGGGATCAGCAGTGAAAGGGTGCCGCCCGGCATCAAGGCGGGTTGCCAGCGCGACCCCTCCTCAACGCCGCCGGACACCCTGTAGAGCACGAAGTAGAGCGAGGTCTGGGACGTGACGCTCACCGCCGACAACGGTTGCCCTGCAACGATGGTCGAGGGCAGGCCGGACAGCGTGCCGTCCGCGGCTATGGTGCCGCTCGGGGCTGGGGTCGGTGCTGGGACCGGCGCCGGCGTGGGTGTCGGGGTTGACGTAGGTGCAGGCGTCGGGGTCGGGGTGGGTGCAGGCGTCGGCACCGGAGTGGGTGTTGGCATCG
>CAXSFF010000397.1:0-4463 GCA_964236035.1 uncultured Acetobacteraceae bacterium | reverse complement strand
GCAGCGGCGGCGTGCCGGGCCGGGCGCGCAGCCGGGCCATGGCGGCCAGGTTCCAGGCTGGCACCGGCTGTTCCACCAGGGCCACGCCCATCTCGGCCAACTGGGGCAGGCACCGGGCGGACACCGTCTCGTCCCAGGCCTGGTTGGCGTCCACGATCAGCTCGGCCCGGTTCCCAAGCGCCATGGCCAGGCGCCGCATGCGGGCCATGTCGGCGTCAGGCGGCTGCGCGCCGACCTTGACCTTGAAGGTACGGTGCAGACGCGCCTCAAGCTTGCGCTCCGCCTCCTCGATCTCCTGCGCCGGGTCACCGGAGGCGAGGGTCCAGAGCACGGGGATGCTGGTGCGGACGGCGCCGCCCAGCAGCGCCGAGGCAGGGACGCCGAGCGTCTTGCCGACGGCGTCGAACAAGGCGGATTCGATGGCGCCCTTGGCCGCGTTGTTGCGCTTGGCCGCAGCATCCATGGCGATCCCGGCCGCCTCGAACCGGTCCGCCTGGAGGCCGATCAACGCCGGTGCGATATAGGCGTCGATGTTGGCCTTGATCGCCTCCACGCTCTCCTCGGCCCAGCGCGGGCCGCCAAGCGTCGCGGCCTCGCCGATGCCCACGACGCCGTTCGCCAACCTCACCTGCACGATCACGTAGCTCTGTGCCGTGATCGAGGTCTGCGACAGCTTGTGCTTGCGCACGGTCGGGACGTCCACGATCGTGCTGGCGATGGCAACGATCGCGTGGTCCCGCACCGTGTCGTGAGCAACCGAGTCGAGCATGAGAAATCTCCGAAGTCACGCGGCTTTCGCGTGGTCGCGAATGACCACCGTGTCGGGAACGGCGCCCGTCTCGGAATGGACGGTGAAATCGAACTGGATTTCGGTGAACGGGGCGTTCAGGCCGTTGGCCCGCATCGCATCCGGGTCCTCGTTGCGGATCACGTCCGGGATCAGCTCGTCGCGGGTGGCGAAGGCGAAATCGTCGTGCAGGTAGGCATCCCCGGCGATGTTGATCTGCGTGGTGAGCTTGCGGTAGCCCGGCGCGGACACGAAGAAATGCACGTGCGCCGGGCGGTTGCCGTGGCGGCCGATCGCGGTGAGCAGCTTCTGCGTCGGCCCGTCCGGCGGGCAGCCATAGCCGGCGGGGAGGATCGAGCGGAGGCGGTAGCGGCCCTGATCGTCCGTCTCGATCTGGCGGCGCAGGTTGTAGGGGCTCTGCGACTTGTCGAAGAACGAGTAGCCGCCTTTCGTGTTGGCGTGCCACACGTCCACGATCGCGTGCGGCACGGGGTTGCCCGCGGTGTCGCGCACCTGGCCGTGCATGAACAGCACCTCGCCGATCTCCGGGTCCTGGTCCAGCCGCGCCTCGCCCTTCTCCAGCGGCGCGTCTGCCAGCCAGAGCGGCCCCTCGATCGTGCGCGGCGTGCCACCTTCCAACCCGGCCTGCCGCTCCTTCTCGTCGAAGCGGAGGTCCAGGAAATGCTCGAACCCCAGCCCGGCGGCGAGCAGCCCGCCTTCGTTGGTCTGGCCCATCTCCGTGAGATAGCTGACGGCGGCCCAGAACTCGGCGGGGGTCACGTCGAATTCGTCGATCGTCTTGAACAGGTCGCCCACCACGCGCTGCACGATCTGCTTCAGCCGCGTGTCGCCGCCGGGCTGGTCAAGGCCGGCGAGCTTGTCCATCAGGTTCGGGATAGGGCTGGTCTTCAGCAAGGCGTCGATCATGGTGGTTCCTCCCTCTAGCCCTGGTCGCCACCGGCGACGGGCAGTGTTGTTCCGGTGATGTAGGATGCCTCGTCGGATGCGAGGAACAGGATGGCGGCGGCCTGCTCGTCCACCGTGCCGTAACGGTGCATGAGGCTGGATCGGACCGTCTGGTCCACCACTTCCTGATACCAGGCGCGTTCCTGCTCGGTCGGCGCGGCAGTGTTGCGCGGGATCTTGCGCGGGGGGGCATCCGTGCCGCCGGGCGCCACCGCGCACACGCGGATACCGTGCGGCGCGTATTCGAACGCGAGCGAGGCGGTGAGCGCGTTCACCCCGCCTTTGGCCGCGGCATACGGCACGCGGTTCACACCCGTGGTCGCGACGGAGGACACGTTGATGATCACGCCGCCGGTTTCGATCATGCGCGGCAGCACGGCCCGGCAGCACCACAGGGTAGGGAACAGCGACCGGCGGATTTCCGCCTCGATCTCCGCTTCCTCGTAACAGCCGTAAGGCTTAGCCCAGATCGTCCCGCCGACGTTGTTGACCAGGATGTCGATCCGGGCCGGCGCAGCCATGACGCGGACGCACTCGCCGTAGCGCTCGAGGTCCGCCGTGATTGCCGCCGCCTGCTGGTCGGCGGCCACGATCTCATCCGCCACGCCATGCACCAAGTCCGAGCGGTCCACCAGCGTCACGATCCCGCCCTCGGCCGCCATGCGGACCGCCACGGCCCGGCCGATGCCTTGCGCGGCGCCGGTGACGACCGCGTGCTTGCCTGCGAAGCGCCCGGCATGGATCACCGCCCTCAGGCTGCCCGGTGCGTTTCACCCAGCGCGGTCACTGCGCCGCTGGGGGAAAACTTCTCGAAGTAGAAATTGGCGGGCTCGGCCCCCTGTTCGGCCAGGTGATGCCGCACGGCATCCACCATCGGCGGCGGCCCGCACAGATACACGTCCACCTCGCCGCCGTTCAGGTGCGCAGGCGCGATGTAGCGGGTGACGTAGCCCTTCCGCGGATAGGCTGCACCTTCGTCGGCGACGCAGCAGGCGAAGGTGAAGCCGGGTATGGCAGCGGCGTAGGCCTCCAGCCGGTCCACCTCCACCAAGTCGGCCTCGTTGGTGACGCCGTAGACCATGTGGATGGGATGGGACGTGCCCATGGCGGCGATGCGGCCGAGCATGGACAGGAACGGCGCCAACCCCGTGCCGCCAGCCAGGAACAGGGCAGGGCGCTTGATGTCGCGCAGATAGAAACTGCCGGAGGGGCCGGTGAACTCCATGGCCGTGCCCGGCGCGGCATCGCGCAGGAAGCTGCTCATCCGGCCTTGCGGGATGTCGCGCACCAGGAACTCCAACTCGGACGCGCCAGGGGCGGAGCTGAAGGAGTAGGAGCGCTTCTGGTCGGTGCCGGGCACGAGGATGTTCACATACTGCCCGGCCAGAAAGCCGAGCGGCGCGGCGGACATGGCGAACCGGATGGTGGTGTCCGACAACCGGGTCACCGAGGCAAGCTGCGCCGGGTAGGAGCCGCCCTTCACCTTGCACATGTCGGAGGTGGCCGCGATTCGCAGCACCAAGTCCGTGTGCGGCTTCATCTGGCAGGCGAGGCCGTAGCCCTCGGCCGCCTCGTCATCGGTCAGCGCGTCCTCGATGTAGTCGCCGCCGTCGAATTGCCCGGCCTCGACCAACACCTTGCAGGTCCCGCACGCGCCGTCCCGGCAATCCAGCGGGATGTTGATGCCCAGGCGGTAGGACGCGTCGGCCACCGTCTCATTGAGCCGGGCCTCGATGAACCGGGTGACGCCGTCCTCGAAGTTCAGCGCGATGGAACGGGCCATCAGACGTGGTACACGTCGATGACGTGGTGGATGTAGTCGTTCTTCAGCACCACCCGCTTGTTGGTGATCAACGGCGCCGCTCCCGAAATGTCCATCGTGTAATAGGACGTGCCGAAGTAGGTATCGACCGTCTTGTAGCGGAAGTTCAACGTGAACCAGTTGAACCGCAGCTTGCACTCGGCGTCCGTCTGGCTAAGGACCTCGACGTTGCTGATGTTGTGCGACGTCCGCGGTTCGGGCAGGGAGGTGGCGCTGCTGCGCTCCGTCCGGATACGGAACACCCGGTCCTCCAGCCCGCCCTTGTGACCGTAGTAGATCAGCGAGACATCCGTCTTGGGGTTCTCCACCAGCCGGTCGTCATCGTCCCAGGCGGGCATCCAGAACTCGGCGTGCGGGGCGTAGTGGGCCAGCCAATCATCCCATTGCTTGTCGTCCAGCGCACGGGCCTCGCGGTACAGGAACTGCTGCGCCTGTTCGAGCGTGATGGGCATTAAAGCCCGCCATCGTCCATGTGGCGCTGCATCGTTTCCATCCAATAGCGGTGCTGCACGGCGAACAGCCCCTCGTCTTCGGTATTGGCGCCGCTCAGCACGGGTTGCAGCCCGATTGCCGCCGCACCCTCGTCGGCGCCATGGATCCAGTGCTGGGCGCCGCGGGACAGGTCGTTCCACGGCGCAGCATTGCCCGCGTAGCCGATCTGGCAGGAGCGGAACTCCTCCAGATCGTCCGGCGTGGCCATGCCGGACGCGTTGAAGAAGTCCTCGTATTGGCGGATTCGGTGGGTGCGCTGCTCCGGCGCCTCGCCCTTGGGGGCGATGCAGTAGATGGTGACCTCCGTCTTATCCACCGCGATGGGGCGGTAGGTGCGGATTTGCGAGCTGAACTGGTCCATCAGGTACACGTTCGGATACAGGCACAGGTTGCGCG
>CAXSFF010000396.1:0-4469 GCA_964236035.1 uncultured Acetobacteraceae bacterium | reverse complement strand
GACGTGTTCATCTGCAAGCTGCGCAAGAAGCTGGCGCAGGCCGGCGCCGGCGGCGTCATCGGCACCGTCTGGGGACGTGGATACACCTTGCGCGCACCCGAAGCCCTACCCGAGCCCAGGACTGCCGGCACACCCACGTCCGTGCCGCAGGGTGCATCACTCGAAGGTCTGCTCGCCCTGGACGCATACAGCCACCAGGATACCGGCACAGATCTGGCGGTGGCCACGCGCATCCTCGAAAGCGCTTGAGAGTCAGCACCCGGCCGCAGGCACGCTGGACCGGGTGCCTGTCCAGCGTGACGCAGCATGAGAGAGCACATTTCCCCCTTCGGCCATCCGGCTGCGCGACGTCCGGATCACGCCGCACGGCTACGTCTGGCTTGCAGTCTGCCGATCCTGTGCCCACGAGTCGCCGCTGCCCGTCTCGGGCCTGCTGCGACGCCACAGTGAGTGGTGTCTGCTCAGCAGTGCCATGATGGCGCTCAACTGCCCTGCCTGCGGAGAACAGGGGAATACAGAAGCACAGCTTGGCCGATTGCCGGCAACGAGACAGCCCTAGATGGCCTTCACCAAACTTACGTCAGGTCTGCGTTGGGGTCTTGGCCAGTTTTAGTGATCATGCAAGCGCCGCCATAGCCATATAGGATGGATGAACCTGATCTCCTGCTTGTTGCCGGATCCGGCTACGGTTCGGCTTGAAACCTGAGATATCGAGCACGCCCCGCCGACAATCACCTTGGCCCTGACTTCCCGCTCTTCTCCGGCGGCATGCCCGCTCTGTGGCCGGCGGGCCAAGCAGACCTACTGCTGATGTAAGCGTAGGATGGCCTGGTTCGGCCCGACCCGCCACCACCGCCGAAGCGACCGCTGGCCATGGCGGCTCGCCGGGTGCAGCGCATGGCGACACATCAGCAAGTCTGGGACCTTAATCGCCATGGCTGGTCCGGAGAAGACATTGCGCGCCACCTAGCAGCCTGTCGGATTGGATTACTCAGTTTTCTGGCTATCGGCCAGGTTTGCCGTATGGCGACGTTCATTCCGTTCAACCGTGACCAGGCTTTTTTCTCCCGCCTGACCTGAAGGCATGGCTGCCGGACGACGACCTGGCACATTTCGTGGTGGCAGCCGTCGAGCGCGTGCCGCTTGGGGCATTCGATACTGCGGCGCGCCCTGGGGGCAAGCCGCAGTATCACCCGCGGCTGATGCTGGCGCTGCTGATCTACAGCTATGCCAACGGCATCTTCTCATCGCGCAGGATCGAACGGGCGACCTATTGCGACGTCGCGGTGCGCTTCGTTGCAGCCAACCTGCACCCTGACCACGACACGATCGCGACCTTCCGCCGAGCCAACAAGGCCGCGTTCGAGGCGGCATTCCTGTAAATTCTGCTGCTGGCGCGCGAGGCCGGGCTGCTGCGGCTGGGCACGGTGTCAATCGACGGCACCAAGATCGACGCCATCGCCTCTTGGCGATCCGACTGCGAAGCAGCCGGTGGCGGAGCCACCGGAGGCGCCTCGAAGGTACGCTCGGTGCGCTACGACCGTGCGCGCGAGTTGCGGGCTAGGCTGGCGGCTGACATCGCCACTCTGACCGCGCAGGCCGAGGTGGCCGATGCCGAACGCTGCGACCCGCAGGCGCTGCCCCAGGAGCTGGCCCGGCGCGAAGCGCTGCACGCCAAGCTCGACGCGGCCTGCGAGCAGATGGAAGCCGACGCACGCGCCGAGGCCGAAGCCGCGCGTCCGGCTTATAAGGTCAAGAAAACCGCCTATGACGTCAGGAAGGGTCGGCGCGGGTGGCTGCCCATGCCGCCCGACGACGTCTCGTCGCCCGAGCGGCAAAGCAACCTGACCGATTCGGACAGCGCGCTGATGCGCCGATCCGACGCGCATGAGTATCGCCAGGCCTACAACGCCCAGGCCGTGGTCTGCGCGGACGGCGCGCAACTGATCGTGGCCACCAACCTGGTGGCCACGTCAGCCGATGCACCGAGCTTTGCGGCCACGATCCTGGCCATGCAGGACACGTTCGGGCTGCCCCAATGGGTGGCCGACACCGGCTATGCGAGCGGTCCAGCCGTGGAGGCGCTTGCCGCAGGATCTGTCGAGCCGCTGGTGGCCATTGGGCGGACCCAGCTGCACCGGCCCTACGATTTCCGTCCGCCACTCTTGCAGAAGACGCCACGGCGGGTCACCGAACCCTGACGGATCGTAATGAAGGCCAAGCTAGAGACCGACGATGCCAAAGCCCTCTACAAGGAGCGCAAGCAGACCGTCGAGCCCGTGTTCGGCATCATCAAAAGCGTCATGGGCTTCACACGGTTCCGCCTGCGCGGCCTGCACAAGGTCGCCACCGAGTGGACCTTGACCGCTCTGGCCTACAACTGCAGGCGGCTGCACCGCCTGCAGGTCGCCTGAACCTCTCCACTTCAACCACCGCAGACCTGTCCGATAACCCAATCCGACAGGCTGCTCAAGGGTTTAATTGATTACCGGCGGCAGCTGCTGATCCTGATGCAGCTGGTAGACCCACTGGCGGATGGACTGCCCGGCCACCACCGCGTCATAGCGGTACGGCGCGATGAACACCGTGGTGCGCTCTTTCAGGCCGGGGGCCAGAGTGAAAAAGCCGTGGATGCCGAAGAAGGAGTTGCTGGTCGCGCTGTTGTTGACCACCGAGATGACCTGCGCGGCGTTGGAGAACGAGGCGATGGTGATGCACTGCTTCGCCGTCGCATCGCACAGGCTGGCCCAGTCCTCGCTCAGGCCTACGCCGATGCCAGTGCCGTACGGCCCGGTGCGCGGCGTGAACCCGAGCAGAGCGGAGTCGGTCTGAGCAAGCGTCGCCCGGGTGACAGGCTCGGACAAGCTGCTGTACGGATGCGAGCCGTTGTAGAAGTAGACGACGTCGCCGATCGTGCCGTGGGTGAAGATCGCCGGCAGTTCCTGGAAGTCCGGCGTCATGGTGCGCAGGGTGCTGTCGCCCACGATGTCGTAGGTGATCTGCGCGAACGGCCCGATCACCTGCGAGGTCTGGGTCCAGGTGAGACCCGGCACGTTGCTGCTCTTGGAGTAGTTGTTGGGCGCGGTCTTGCGCATGGCGACGAAGCCCGGCGCCGGCGAGGTCGTCGTGTCGACGTAGTTGTTGGAGTCGCCGTACCAGCAGTTGAGCGAGACCGCCTGCACCGGGTTGAAGCCGGCGCCGGCATCCTGGCCCGCGTTGGTGCAGCCGACGTTGGTGGTGTCGTCGCTGACGTTGTCGATCGCCAGCTCCTGGCGGCACGGCGAGTTGGCGCCAGGGTGCTTTGTCTTGCACGCCGCCTGGGTGGGGTAGGCCGTGTTGTCCCAGCCGGTCGCGTTGGGCGGCAGGAAGGTCTGGCTGGGATTGAAGGCGAACCAGCCGGAGGGCGTGCCGGGCGGTGCGTAGCCGATGTCGTCGCCGTAGAGCGCCATCTGCATGGCGCCGCCGGGGTTCTGCTGGATGCGGTCCATCTTGTCGGTGCCATACAACTCGAACACCGTGCCGCCGAAGCGCCGATTGAAGCCGACGCGGACGTAGTCGTCGTACTGATAGACCGTATCGAGGGTGCGCCGCGCCATGTACCCAGTCCAGCCGCACCAGTCCGCGTCGGTGAGCAAGCCGCTCGCGTTGTTGTCGCCGTTCAACTGGCCGTGACAGTCGACAGGGGCAAACCTCGATTCGTTGACCTGGCCCTTGCCGTTCTGATTGCACGAGACAAGGGAATTCGCCGGAGCAGGCGAGGAACATGACGAGCCGCTGGAAACGGACAGGCACTGCGACGCTCGGGTGACCTGGGCCTTGCACCAAGCAGCGCCGGTCTGGCCGCTCTTGGTCGCCATGACCTGAGTCACGATCCCATAGCCGAACGGTGCGACCACGACAGGCTGGGCTGCCACCGGAGTCTCGCTCGCGAACTCCGCGTGACCTGGGGTGGTAGGAATGACGAAAACGGCGATAGCCGCCGTCACGATAAAGCGAGAACCCTTCACGGTACAATCTCCAAAATGTGATCTTGTATAGACCCTGGCGAACAATCTTTAAGCAGGAGTTAAAGACGAGGCGAAAAACTTCCCAAATACAAAGGCACTCGGGAGGCAAACTGCCGGCGACACGCCTCCAAGGCGTGCTATAAAAATGAGGCAAGTTATTAATCACGGCTTAGTGATTTACCCGCTAGTTCGGAGGGACGCACCCCGAACACAGCAGGTCTCCAATGGCAAGCACTCTCGTATTCCTTGGCTCCACCCTGGCCAACGCAAGCCAGTTCTACACCCTGTCGAGCACGCCAGGCGCCGCGGTGCAGACCAGCCTCGCCGGCTATGCGGGAGGCAACCCAGGGCCGCAGGACATCACGGCGTTCGGTAGCAGCGAGGTGTTCAGCGGCGGCGCCGCAGGGGCGCAACAGCTGTGGACCATCAACGCGGCAGGGACCGCCTCCCAGGTGACGAACG
>CAXSFF010000395.1:0-4474 GCA_964236035.1 uncultured Acetobacteraceae bacterium | reverse complement strand
CGTCGCCCAGGGCAGCACCTGGAACGTCAGCGGGTCGGCCAGCATCACCATGTCCGCGGCGCCGCGCAGCGCCACCTGGCCGAGGCCGCCCGCCGCCGCGAACACGGGGAAGGCCGTCTTGCCGGACAGGTCTTTCATCAGCAGCGTCGTGGTGGCGTTGACGCCTTGGCGCAGCACGCGCGCGGCCTCCTCGGCCACCAGCGTCTTGCCGCGCAGCACGCCGTGCGCGTCGACAAAGGCGAACCGCACCACGCCCAGGCCGGCGATCCGCGCCGCGACCGCGTCGGCAGCGTCGTGCTGCTCCGGCGTCCAGGCGGCGTGGCGGGCGGCGAAGCTGTCCAACCCGGCTATGCCGCCGCCGGTAGCACCGCATCCCATGGCGCCGCGTCCCGGCGGCGGCGGTCCTGCTCCCGCCAGAACTCCTGCCAGCCCTCGACGGGGCCGATCGCGTCGATCGACGCCGGGCCCCGCATCTGCGCCGCCTGCTCCGGCGTCAGCGCCAGCAGCGGCTTGCGGCCCTCCGCCACGTCGGCGATCGCCCGCACCAGCAAACGGCGGTAGGCGGCAATCGCCTTGTCGCTGGAACCCAGGTGCTCCTTGGTGCGGTCCTGGATCGCGCCCATCGACTCCACCGCCCATTGGTCGTGCACGTTGATGTCGTCGCCCATGCCCGTGTAGGTGCTGGTCTCCTGCTCGTGCGGGTCGAAGCCGTAGTCGTTGAGCTTGTTGGTGCGCGGGATGTAGTCGGGCAGCTCGTACAGCTTGAGCCGCTGCTCGCGCATCTGCCGCTTGTCGACGGGCTGGGTGAAGCTGGTGAAGATCGCGTACCAGTAGCAATGGGTGTCGTCGACCGGCACGTGCCATTGCGTGATGGTCATCTCCTTGCTCATCGGGATGACGAAGGCGTGCGGGAACGCCATGTTGGTGACGCGGATGTGCAGCTCGGTATCGGTCAGCCGGCGCAGGGCGGCGATGCGCATGCCGTACTCCGTCGCTTCCACCTCGATCTGCGGGCGGCCGTAGTCGCGCATGATTTTCGTCATCGGCAGGTCGGCGCCGATGGTGGCGCCGCGGAACTGGCGTCCGTACGACTGCCCCGTGTCCTCGTCCTCGAAGAAGCGGTGCAGGTAGGAGGCGTGCGCCGGGTCGATGCCGACCTCGAGCGCCTGCAGCCAGTTGCAATCCATCATGCCCTTGAACGCGAAGGTATACTCGCCCGGGGCCGCGAAGCAGTCGAAGGCGGGCAGGGCGGGCGGCTCGCCCTCGCCCATGAAGGCGAACACGATGCCGCTGGCGACCTGGCACCGGTAGGCGGGCTGGCGGACCTTCTGGCAGAACGTGCTGCCTTCGGGCTCGGCTGGTTGCTCCAGGCAGGCGCCAAGCGCGTCGAACAGCCAGCCGTGGAACGGGCAGCGCAGGCCGCCATCCTCGGCGCGGCCGTACGACAGGTCGGCGCCTCGGTGCGCGCAATGGCGGTCCAGCAGGCCGTAGCGCCCGGCCGGGTCGCGGAACAGCACCAGGTCCTCGCCGAGCAGGCGGACGCGCTTGATGGGGCGCGGCCCGTCCAGCTCGTCGACCAGGGCGGCCGGCTGCCAGTACTGGCGCATGAACGCGCCCAAAGGGGTGCCGGGACCGGACTGGGTGATCAGAGCATTGCGTTCCGCGGTCAGCATGTGCGACCTTCCAAACTGTTCGATTAACGAACAGCAGTTCGTTATTCACGACTTTCAGACTGGCTTACAGAATTTGCAAGTGTTTGTTGCGGGGGGCGGGGAATGTCCAAGCTGCGGCAGGACGCCGCCGACCAGCGCCGCGAGGCCCAGCTAGGCCCGGACCACTCGGAGGCGCTCGCCCGTGGGCTGCAAATCCTGGCCACCTTCAACGAGACCCGGCGGTCGCAGACGCTGAGCGAGCTGGCCGACCTGGTGCAGTTGCCGCGCGCCACCGTGCGGCGGGCGCTGCTGACCCTGCTGGCGCTCGGCTACGTCCGCTTGGAGGGGCGCCACTTCCAACTCACGCCGCGGGTGCTGCGCCTGGCGACCGCCTATCTCACCTCCAACGCCGTCTCCATGCTGCTGCAGCCGGCCTGCGACCGCATCGCCCGCAACGTCAGCGAATCGTGCACCGCCGCCGTGCTGGAGGGGGACGAGGTGGTGATGGTGGCGCGGGCGCTGCCGGCGCAGCTGATCCCCGCCGGTGTCGGCGTCGGCTACCGCCTGCCGGCGTATTGCAGCGCGTTGGGACGCGTGCTGCTGGCGGACCTGGCGGACGCCGAGCTGACGGCCTATCTCGCCCGCACGGCGCTGGTCGCCGTCACCCCGCACACGTTGACCGAGCCCGCCGCGGTCCGCGCGGCGGTTGCGGCGGCGCGGCAGCAGGGCTTCTGCTTCGTCGACCAGGAGGCGGAGCATGGCTTCCGCTCGATCGCCGTGCCGCTGCGCAAGTTCGACGGCACGCTGGCCGCCGCCCTCAACATCGGCGCCCGGGTCGAGCACGCCGATGCGCCCGCGATGCTTGGGCGTTATCTGAAGGTGTTGGCCGAGGAGGCTGCCAGCCTGACCGGCTACCTGATCTGACCGCTCACTGTTCCTCTCCTCCTCCCCTTGCGGGAGGAGGCCGGGAGGAGGGGTCGCCACGCCAGCCACCCTGCGCGCTGAACCCCTCCCCCAGCCCCTCCCGCAAGGGGAGGGGGGAAGAGTCAGAACTCCCGCAGCGTCGCCCGCAGGTTGTCCCCAGTATACTCGCACCGCACCGCGCCGCGCCGCTGCAACGCCGGCACCAGCCCATCGGTGACCTCCGTAATGTAGCGCCGACTGACCCGGTGGAACGGCGCCTTGATCAGGAAGCCGTCGCCGCCGACCGCCTCCATCGCCGCCACCATCTGGTCCGCCACCGTCTCCGGCGAGCCGATCAGCTCGATGGACGAGCTGGTGCCGCCGTCCTTCACCAGTTGGCGCAGCGTCTTGCCGCTGCCCCACTGGCAGAACTTGTCGAGCGAGCCAGACTCGCCGTTGGTGGTCAGCCGCGGCAATTCCTGATCGAGGTCGTACACGGAGAAGTCGATGTCGGTGAACGATCCCTGCAAAGCCAGCGCTCGCCGGATGAACGCCGGCGAGTCGGTCACGCGGTCGAACTTGGCCTGCGCCTCCGCGTCCGTTTCGCCCAGCACGGGGGCGGCCAGGAACAGCACCTTGATGTCGTCCGGGTTGCGACCGGCCGCCGCCGCCCGCGCACGCACGTCGTCGCGATACGCCTTCATGCCGGCGACGCCGTTGGCGGTGGCGATGATCGAGTCCGCGTGCTTGGCCGCGAACGCCCGCCCGGTCGGCGAGCCGCCGGCCTGCACGTAGGTGCAGCGGCCATGCGGGTCCGGCGCCGTGTTCAGCGGCCCGCGGCACTTGAAGAAGCGGCCCTCGAAATGGATCGGGCGCACCTTGGCGTAGTCGGCGTAGGTGTCGCTGGCGCGGTCGACGACGACGGCGTCCCCGTCCCAGGAGCCGAACAGCAGGTTGACGACCTGCATGAACTCCTCCGCCATGGCGTAGCGCAGTTCGCGCGGCGGCAGCTCGTCCATGCCGAAGTTCTGCGCCGCCGTGTCCTCGCCCGAGGTGACGATGTTCCAGCCGAAGCGGCCCTCCGCGATCTGGTTCAGCGTCGAGCACAGCCGCGCCAGCAGGAACGGCGGGTACGCCATGGTCGACAGCGTGGCGACCACGCCGAGGTGTTTGGTGGCGCCGGCGATCATCGCGGCCAATGGCGCCGGGTCGTGCTTGGGCACCATGATGGCATTCTTCAGGTAGGCCTCCGTGGTGCCGCCATAGGCCTCCGACAGCATCAGGGTGTCTTCCAACATGATGTAGTCGAAGCAGGCCCGTTCCAGCGCCTGGGCGAATTCGACGTAGAACTTGCCGTTCCAGGGCTTGCCGCCGTTGGCAAACGGCTCGTTCCACTCGTCGGCGGCGAAGTTGGTGAACCAGCCGAGATGGAATCTTTTCGTCACTGCCTGTCCTCACGCTATTGGTTCCGCAAGCCAAGCCAGGATAGGCCAGCAGCGCCCGTGTTCAATGATAAAGTGCGACGAGTCTCCAGACCGGGTCGGGTCTCGACTGTTGCTGCTGCTTTGCTCCGAAAATAAGCTGTATTACTGAGCTGTAGCCCGTTTATTGAGCAGTATTGTCCTGACGGCCAAACTCCGCTGCCATTCCTGGTTGCCTGCCGCACGAACACGCCCCTATGCTGCGGCGCAATGCGGTGCTGGGCTCCTTGCAGGGGAACGACGATGGCGCGGATTACCAGCCTGATTTGCCGTTATCTGGTGCTGATGGCGCCTGCCTTGGCCTTGTTGCCGCCGCATCAGGCCGCCGCGGAATCCGTGCTGACCGTCGCCATGACCGCCGGCGACCTTCCCGTCAACACGGGCAATCCCGACCAGGGCTTCGAGGGCTTCCGCTTCGTCGGCTTCAACCTGTACGAC
>CAXSFF010000394.1:0-4481 GCA_964236035.1 uncultured Acetobacteraceae bacterium | reverse complement strand
GAAGGTCCGCTGACGGTGGCAAAAATGTGCAAGCACAGTATTATTCTTAGAGCTGCCTTTAATCCAAAAAGCTTGCTCAAATGGCGACGCATGTCACGCTTCCTTATACCTGCCCTTCAAGATCAAGGAATATCGTTAAGATACAGTTAGGGAGCATTCAAAATTCTGGGGTGCTGATCGGGTCGGGTTTAGGCTCTGGGCTCACGGGAAGAGGGTGGGCTGGTGCCGAAGCTGGTGTGGCGGTTGAAGCTGGTTGCGGAGCTGCGGCCTGGGGTGACGACGGAAACCGAAGTTGCCTGCATCGAACGCGATGAGCAGGCCGGCTTGGCCGAGCTTGGGCTGCAGCTCGACGAAGCGAAGCATCTCACGGCGGCGCTGCAGGCTCGGAGGTTCTGTCAGCACTCGTGCCAGCAAGTATAGTTGCCGGGATCGAGGACGAGATTTCCTCAGGCGGCTTCCAGCACACTCAGAACCGTTGCGGTGCGGCGAAGGAAGTGGAACCTGTGGCAGTTGTCGGGCAACTGCATCGGCGGCTCGTTCGCGCTCAAGCTGATAGAACGGGCTCCGGAACGCGTCGTCGCGGCGGTGATAAGCCAGCCGATCGGCCACCGTCCTGAGAGCCCGGACGTGATGCATGATTTAAGTCGCGATGTGTGGGCCAAGGAATTACGCGAGAGGCGGCCTGAGGTGGCGATGGCAACCATCGAGAAGTACCTGCACGCCCTTTACCGTGTCCGGCCCGACTTTGTGTACAGCGTGTCGCGCGAGTTCGTGCGCGATTGCCAGACGCCGATGCTTGTCCTGCCGGACGACACCCCGGCGCACGCATACCAAACGGCCGTCGATATCGCATCGCTGGCGCCAAATGCCGACTTCGCGGTGTATCCCTGGAAGGATCCTCCAGAACTGAAGGCCCGGACGATCAACCGGGTGCATAGCTTCCTAAGAGTGCATCTGCCGGTGACTGCGGCCCGTTAATGACTTCGCCCCGTTGGAGGTCAGACACTCATTCAGTCTTGTCCGCAGGTCCTATAGCGATCTGTGAGATCGCAGCTTGAGGTCTCTGGAAACAATGACACCCCCTCAAGCTGTCTCGGACTTGAGCTGGTCGAGCTGCATCCGCGCGCCAGCGATCATGCACGAGAGATCGGATGTCAGCATCACCATGTCGAAGCCGCGCTTCACCGCGCCGACCGCGAACGCCGCGCCGTCTCCAGGATCTTGTCGCAGGTGGCGAGGTGGAGCGGGTCAGGGTTGTCGCCGCGTGGGGCCAGGCCCAGTGCGAACGACAGGTCGGCCGGCCCGATGTAGACGGCGTCGAGGCCGGGCGTGGCGCAGATAGCATCAAGGTTCGTGAGGCCCTCCTTCGTCTCGATCATGGCCATGACGACAATCTCGTCGTTGGCGTGGGTTGCGTAGTCGGCGCAGCCGTAGTGCACGGCGCGCACGGGCCCGACGAGCGCATGCCAACGGGCGGATAACGGCACGCCGCCACCGCCTTCGCCGCTTCCGCGGCGGTATTGACCAGCGGCACAATGATGCCGTAGGCGCCAAGGTCGAGGGCCTTCATGATTGCCGCCGGCTCGTTCCATGCAACCCGCACCACCGGCACCGTGTCGGTCTGCGAGATCGCCTGCAGCAGGGGCCAAACATCATTCATTTCAGCGGTGCCGTGCTGCAGGTCAATGCACAGGGCATCGAAGCCCTGACGCGCCATGACCTCGGCCGTGAACCCATGGGACACGGAGAGCCAGCCCAGCGTCACGTACTGACTGGCACGCCACATCTGCTTGATCTTGTTTGGCCGTATGGTCACACCCCTGGCGTTGTTCATTGACTGAATGTTCGGATTAGTCTTTTTCACACTGAAACCACGGCCTGGAGCAAGGGCCACGCCGACCCAGCTACAAACCGGTGGGGCTTAGTATCCCTGCAGGATATCGACCTCTTGCAACAGCCGCCCGCCCGCCTCCACGCTTCGGATGTTCGCCGCGATCTCAGTCACGAGCTGAGCAACGGTCGGCCGCCGTGCCACGTGCGGCATGACGGTGACTTTGGGGTGCAGCCAGAGCGGGCTTGTTGACGGTAGGGGCTCAGGCCACAGCGCGTCCAACGCGGCGTATGACAACTGTCCTGAATCGAGCGCTTCGATCAGATCCTCGTCCACCACATGCTTCCCACGCCCGACATTCACCAGCATCGCCCCACGTGGCATCATGGCAAAGGTGCGCGTGCAGAATAGGCCCTCGGTTTCCCTCGTGAGCGGCAACAGGCAGACCGCGATGTCGGTCTGCTGAAGAAACGGCTCAAGTTGGTCGGGACCATGATAGATCGGAATGTCACTTTCGTACCTCGGGTTGCGGACCCAGGCCGAGACCTTGAAGCCGAGCGACTTCAACACGAGCGCCGGCGCCTTCGCCATCATGCCGAAGCCGAGGAATCCGACACGCCTTTGCTCGGGCCGGAGAATCGTTGCGCGGCGCCACTCCAGATTAGCCTGCGCCGCCTGATATCCGGGCATGTCGCGATGAAAACGAAGAACGTGCATGACGACGTACTCCGTCATCATCGGATCGCCGCCTGGCGGCTCGATCTTGCATAGCGGGGCCTTCGGCAGCTTTGGATGTCGAACGAAGGACTCGACGCCGGCGGCGCGGCTGAACATGGCTTTCAAATTCGGAAAAACGGGAAGGGAATCGAAATCGGGATGCATGAAGGCGAGGTATTCGATGTCCGCCAGGTTTCCGGCATCAGGCCAAGCGCGGATTTCCAGATCGGGAAGCTTTTCGCCGAATGTGTCCCGCCATGCCTTGGCGCTGCCAATATGCTTGTCGAGATCAACGATGAGCAGCGCCATGACCGCCTCCTGAGATATTCCGCATGACCACTGGCTAGTAATGCACCGTCCGCCCGGCTCCCCCGGTTGCCGCGACCAACTCGCCGGAGACCGCCCAAGTCTTGTCCGAGGCCAGGAAGACCGTGACGAATGCGATCTCCGAGGCGTCCACCATGCGGCAGATGGCATTGCCGCGCGGTGAGTCGGGAGCGAAATCCTGTCGCTCCGCTTCTTCCGCGGATACGCCCAGTTGGGTGGCGCGGGCGGCAAGCAGGCTTGGCGTGCGCTCGGTGCGGGTCGTGCCGGGATGGATACAATTGACCGTGATGCCATGGCGGCCCATTTGGACCGCTAGCGTCTTGGTCATGTGCACGAGGGAGGCGTTGCGTGCGCCGCCGCTAAGATTGCCGGCGTTGCGGGCGTTGGCGCCGCTGATGTTGATGATGCGGCCCCAGCCCTGCTGCTTCATGAACGGAATGACAGCGCGGCAACAGCGCAGCGCTCCGACATATTTCACGTTGAAATCCTCCAACAAATCCTCATCGACGACCGTATCGATCGGGCCGGTCGCGGTGGCAGAGCCCCCTGGCGAGGAACCGCTGTTAACCAGGATATGCAGGCCGCCTAGGTGCTGTGCCGCCTCGGCGACCATGCGATCCACCTGCTCTTTGCTGGTGACGTCGGCCAGGAGGGGAAGGATGCGCCGGTTCGTCTCGGCTCCCAGCTCGCGCGCCGTCGCCTCGAGAGCCTCCTTGTTGCGCGCCACGATCGCCACGTCGACGCCTTCGCGCGCCAATTCCCGCGTGATGGCTTTGCCGATGCCCCGACTGCCGCCGGTTACGATCGCATGCTTGCCCTGCAATCCGAGGTCCATGGCACACTCTCCCTTTGGCGGCGCGACTGCGCTTTCGTTGCCTCAGAGTGCTTAGTGTTCTCTGCAAGACATCCTGGTGCAAGGGGTGCCAGATGAAGGGCGATGCAATGCCACAATAGGTCAAACCTGCTGGCGGTGATGGGCGGCCGCTACGGCGCCGTCCTGTCGGCCGAGGGCAGCCTGTTCGACCCTACGGAGCCGAGGCGCGTAACCCATCATCCGCTGCCGCTGTGACGAAGTTCGAAGCAGACCGTACTCGGCCAGGGCTAAAAAAGAGGGTGTCAGGGGCTCGCGGACGCCAAATCGCTCTGAATGGCGGATCGTCAAAGCGGCCGACGACAAGTAGTTGTGGCGACGTGTCAAGCAGTGATACGCCGTTGCGGATCTCCTGCGGCAACAAGGGAGACGGCACCGTCCTTGGGCTGGCGTTACCGGGCCGGTGGGTGGTAAGGCCTCGGCCGATGTTTTGCTCACCGCGTTCCGGAGGCGGGGCTGGCTGTAATATCGGCCTGCCCGCCCGCAGAACTGCTCACCAAGCCTGGTGGCCTGCCGGAGATTGGCAACCCCGATAGGAGCCATTCCCGCAGCTTGGACCAGCGCCGGCGCCCGCCCTGGTTACGCACTGCGATGGCCAGCGCCCGGCGCTGCCCCACCAGCACCACCAGCCGCCTGCCGCGTGTCACCCCGGTGTAGAGCAGGTTGCGCGCCAGCATGGCGTAGTGCTGGGTGCTGAGCGGGATCACCACCGCCGGATATTCCGAGCCCTGCGCC
>CAXSFF010000393.1:0-4491 GCA_964236035.1 uncultured Acetobacteraceae bacterium | reverse complement strand
GAGAAGGTGCCGTGCTCGGAGAACGCGCCGTTGTTGAACGACAGGATGAAGTGGACAGGCTCGTCGCCGATCGCCTGGATCGAGTGGCCATGGCCCTTGGGGAAGAACCACAGGTCGCCCGGGACGTAGTTGTTGACCTCCGTCTGCCCCGACGGGTCGAGCACCACCGTCTGGCAGCGCCCGGCGATGACGTAGGCCCACTCCGCCGCGATGGCGTGCCAGTGCAGCTCGCGCGAGCCGCCCGGGTTGAGGAACATGTGGACGCCGGCCAGCCCCTTCATGATCGGCAACTGGTGTTCCGTCGACTCCTTGGCCCAGCCGCCGGAGGTGACCTTCGGCGCCGACCCGTCGAGCGAACGGGTGAACGCCGGCATCTCCTTCACGTCCTCCGGATCGTGGAACGCAACGGTGGCGCCCGGCTGCAGCTGCGTCGCGTCGCGTCCGAGGCCGCCCTCGCCAGGCTTGCCATGGTCGGTGTGGAGGGCCTCCGCCGCCGAGGCCGCGTTGGTCAGCGCCACCAGGCCGCCAACGCCGACCGCCGCCGTCCCGAGGAAATTCCGCCTGCTGTTATTCATAACTATGTCTCCTTGATTGAACTTAGAACAGTCCGTCGACTTTCGACAGGGTCATGTACAACCCCCACGCGATCGGCAGCAACACGCAGAGCCAGGCACCGGCGACGCCGACGCTGATCCCGCCGAGGCCGATCCCCTGCGATCCGCCCTCCTGGGCGCTTCCCTGGACCGGGCCGGAGACCGGCCGCGCCCCCTGGATGGCTGCTACTCCAGACGTGGACATGAACCAGCGCGGCGCCAGCGGCCGAACCAAGAGGTTCGCCACCAAACCCACCGCCAGCAGCCCGGCCATGACGTAAAGCGTCTGGTCGTAGACGAACTCCTTGGCGACGCCGGACGCCGTCGCCTGCTGGCTGATGTAGCTGACCAGCACGGGGCCGAGCACGCCGGCAGTCGACCAGGCGGTCAGCAGCCGGCCATGGATGGCGCCGACGAACTGGGTGCCGAACACGTCCGCCAGATACGCCGGCACCGTCGCGAAGCCGCCGCCGTACATCGACAGGATGACGCAACACAGGCCGACGAACAGCGCCTTGTTGCCGGTGTGCGCCGCCCAGGGCGCCGCCGAGTACAGCGCGATGCCCAGCACGAAGAACACGGCATAGGTCGTCTTGCGGCCAAGCCGGTCCGAGAAGGAGGCCCAGAAGAACCGCCCGCCGATGTTGAACACCGACAGCAGCCCCACGAACCCGGCCGCCACCGCCGCAGGCGCCGCGAACAACTGCTGCAGCATCGGCGAGGCCACGCTGAGCACGCCGATCCCGGCGCTGACGTTCATCAGCAGCACGACCCAGATCAGCCAGAACTGCGGCGTGCGCGCCGCATCGCGCAGGTGGACGTGGCCAGCGGCGACCGCCTTGCGCGCGGCCGCGGCCGGCGCCGTCCATCCCTGCGGCTTCCAGTCCGCCGGCGGCACCCGGTAGGCGAAGCTACCCGCAAGCATGAACACGAGGTAGATCGCGGCCAGCACGAGGAAGGTCTGCCACACGCCCGGGCCGCCAGCCGGGCCGGCGAAACGGCCCATCAGCAACGTCGCCAGCGGCGCGCCGATCATGGCCCCGCCGCCGAAGCCCATGATCGCCATGCCGGTCGCCATGCCACGCCGGTCCGGGAACCACTTCACCAGCGTCGACACCGGCGAGATGTAGCCGATGCCCAAGCCGATGCCGCCGAGCGCGCCCATGCCAAGCCACAGCACCCAGATCTGGTGGAGGTAGATGCCCAATGCCGCGACCGCCAGGCCCGCGGACCAGCACAGCGACGCCACCACCCCGGCCCGGCGCGGCCCGACCCGCTCGAGCCAGCCGCCCCAGATCGCCGCGGAAGCGCCCAGGAACACGATGCCGACCTCGAACCCCACCACCAGCTGCGGCACCGTCCAGTCGCAGGATGTGGCGGCCAGCGATTGCAGGAAGCCGGTCCCGGCGGCGCAGGCAGTCCCGACCGCATGGGTCAGCGGCAGCCAGAACACCGACATGCCATAGATCATGCCGATGCAAAGATGAATGGCCAAGGCGGCAGGCGGCACCAGCCACCGGTTGAAACCGGGCCGAGCGACCGTTCTTGACCGGTCAAGGATGGATGATCTGGATGGAATGGAAGCATCGAGGCGGGTAGTGACGTTCATGGCTGCATAAACTACGATTGCCATTGGCCGTATCCCGAACGGGACCAGCCAAGCCTCCCTGTTTTTCTTACGATTTAGTCATGATTGCCAGTCACGGTGGCGGGCCAGGCGAAGCAAGGCAAGCTCTCGGCCTGGTTCCGCGATAGCGAAGTCCTATCAACGCTTCGGTTTGGACACCTGTGTCACGACGGCGATCAGCGCACGCAGGACCGGCGACATCGGCTGCCGGTCCGGCACGACAAGGCCGACCAGGAACCCAGGACCGCCATCGGTGATGGGAATGGCGCGGAACGGGTCGGTCCCGGCCAACAGGGTGGCGACCTGCTCGGACAGCACCGTGGACAGGCCCCCGGCGCGCACGTGCGCCAGCAAGGCGACCGCGGAGTCAGCCTCCACGACGCATGGCTTGGCCTCGACGCCGGACGGGTGCAGCAGGCGGTCCAGGATGCGGCGGTTCTGCAAGTCCGCGGAGAACAGGCAGAGCGGCAGCGTGGCGACCTCCGCCCAGGACACGTCCTTGCGCCCGGCCAGCGGCGAGGCGGCGGGCGTCACCAGCCGGTAGCGCTCCGTGTACAGCGGCAACGAGCGCAGCCGCCCGAGCGCCTCGCTGCCGAGGTAGGTGACGCCGGCATCGATCTGCAGCCCGTCCAGCTGCTCCAGTATCTCGTTGGAGCTGCGGGACAGCACGGTGACCCGCATGCCGGGATGCAGGGCGCGGAACGGCTGGGTGATGGTGGGCGTGTAGGCCAGGGCGGTCGGGATCACCCCCAGGCGCAGCTCCCCGGTCAGGCCGTAGCGGAACGACTGCACCTCCTGCCGCATCGCCCGGGCGTCCCCGGCCAGCCGGCGCGCCCATTCCAGCACGCGCTCCCCCTCGGGGGTGAACTCCTGGAAGCGGGAGGAGCGGCGGATCAGCAGGACGCCCAGCGTCTCCTCAAGGCTCTTGATCCCGGCTGACAGCGTCGGCTGCGCCACGCCGCACGTCTCGGCCGCCCGGCGGAAGTTCCGCTCCCGCGCCACCGCGAGCAGGAACTCGAGCTTGTCGATCATGCGGGCCTTGCATCCTTCGAGGCGGGAAGCCATGCCGCGGCCACCGGCACCATACCAAAGGCGACGGGGGAACCCTGCTGGTCAACCAGAATATCGCGGGCCTTGCAATGCTCATGACGAGAGGGTCGGGGCCCTGAATCTTCTTCTGATTGGAAGTTCGGTAGTCATGGACCCGAAAGTTCGATCCAGCTCCTGACGTGCCCTGGATGCGCCAGGCGGCGCGCGGTTTCTCTGGGACCCGGCCAACACCTATCTGCGCCGCCCGCCGTTCGTTCGCTTTGCTTCACCGGACGCGGCCCCGAGCGTGCTGCACGCCCATCCGCTGCTGGCGTTGGCGACGACATCACCACGGACCACATCTCGCCCGCTGGCGCGATCCCGTCCGCGAGCGACGCCGGACGATGGCTGGTCGAGCGTGAGGAGAACCCAAGCGACCTCAACGTCCATGCGTCGCGCCGTGGCAGCTGAGAGGTGATGTTGCGTGGGCCGTTCACCAACCGCACGGTCGTCAACCATTTGGCGGACGGGCTCACGGGCGGGCTCACGGTGTTCGCACCGTCGGGCGAGGTGCTTGCCGCGTGGCAGGCGGCTGCCCGCTATGGGGAAGCCGGCTTCCCCACGGTGCTGGTGGCGGGCGAACGCTACGGCACAGGCTCGTCACGTGACCGGGCGGCCAAGGGGGCGCAGCTCCTGGGGTGCCGGGCCGTGCTGGCGAACTCGTTCGAACGCATCCACCGCGCCAACCTGGTGTGTATGGGCATCCTGCCTTTGCAGATGCCGCCGGAGTGGCGCCCGCAGGAACTGGGGCTGGCGCCGGGCGACGTGATCGAGATCGGGTGGCACCTGGCGGCCCTCACGCCACGGTGCGAGGTGCTCCTGACGCTGCGGCGGGCGGCGGCGACGCAAGGACGGGCGCGGCAACGGCATCGGAGAAAGTAAAGTGAGGCGCCCTGCGGTGAACGAACCTTGGGCAGGCGCCTGCTCCCAATCCATGCGGCACCTCAGAAGAAAGACAACGCTTCGACGCCGACGCCGGCACGAATGGTCCGCAGCACCTCCGCACGGCCCAGGTCGCAGACGGACAGCGTGCCCTCGTTCTGGTTGGCGATCAGCACGGTCCGCCCATCGGGGTGGAACGCCATGTTCATGGGGCCCTGGCCCAGCCGCAGCAGCCGTTGCGTCTTGAGGCTGGCGTCGAATACGGTGGCCAGCGGCGCGTCGATGCTGGTGACGACCAGG
>CAXSFF010000392.1:0-4492 GCA_964236035.1 uncultured Acetobacteraceae bacterium | reverse complement strand
GCAACGGCTTCTACGCCAGCACCGTGCCGATGATGGTGGGGGACGCGGCCTCATCGGGTGTGCTGGCCGCGCCGCAGGACGGCAAGGTGTCATGGACCTCCCATGCGGACCTCGCTGCGGCGGCCGCAACCATACTCGTGCAGGATGGCCGATTCGACGGCCCTACGCCGCCACTGACCGCGCTCGAGGCGCTTGACCTGACCGATGTCGCCACGATTCTGACCGACCTGCACGGTCGGCCAGTCGAGCGGCAGGTGATCCAGGACGAGGAACAGGCGGCAAGGATGGCGCACCATGGCATGCCGCCCGTGGTCATCGACATAACGCTGGCCATGTACCGGGCAGCGCGCGCGGGCGAGTTCGCGGCGGTCGATGCCACGCTCGCAACCCTGATCGGCCGGAAGCCGATGACGGTGCGCGACGGGCTGAAAGATCGGCAGCTTCCAGGCGCCGACGACGCGGCGCGCAGCAACTGACGTTGGTCGAGAGCGGACCATTATCATAAAGTATCCGTCTGGATTTGACGCTGTTGAAAAACTCGCTTGCGGGCGGGTTGGTCGCGTCACTTGTTCCAGACAATGATCCGGACGGGAGAGCACGACGATGACGGGCGAACTGTCGGGGTAAGAGCCGCTGTTCTTTGGCTTGAGGCCCACGTGCACGCCGATCATCTTCTCCGGCGCATCGACGTGGCACTTGACTTCGGTTTCGTCCAGCAGGCTCTCGCGCATACTACAGCTCCACCGAACGGCCGTCGGTCGACCCCGAGTTGATGATGCGCCTGCTTCTGATCGGCTATCTGCACGGCATCCGCTCCGAGCGGCAGCAGTGCGAGGAGGTCCACCTCAACCTTGCCTGCCGTGGATCACCCGCGCCGCCACTTGGGCAGCATGCGCCCCAGCACGCCGTCACGCTTGACAAATACATGATACATCGCGCCCACGACGTGCAGCGCGATCAGACCCAGGAGCGTCAGCGCCAGGACCGGGTGCACCGTGGCCATGGCCTTGCCGAACGGGTCGTCCTTGGGCACCAGCAAAGGCAGCGGTATCAGCCCGGCCAGCCGCACCCTGGCGCCCTGTGCGGACGCAGCGGCCCAGCCCAGCATCGGCAGCACGGCGAACAGCGCATAGAGCGCCCAGTGCGTCGCCCGGGACAGCCGCCGCAGCCCTGGCGACAAGTCGGCCGGCGGCGGAGGCGCCGGGTGGGTCAGCCGCCAGGCCAGGCGCGCCAGCATGACGACCAGCACTGAGGACCCGAGCGAAAAGTGCCATTCGACCAAAGCGCCGTCGGCCGAGGCGGGCAGAACGGACGCGAGCACGAGAGCCACCAGGTATTGCGCGACCAGCATCGCGACCACGAGCCAGTGGAACATGCGCGCAACCGGGTCGTAGCGCTCCTTCCCGGTTGCAGGCAGTGCGGATGCCGGAACAGATAGGGACATGGGAGCCTCGCGTTTCTGCCGGCCTGGCGCACAAGATGGCCGGTCGCGGCACGGTTGGATGCCTTCATAGCGCACGATCGTCATCACGCCGGCTTTGATCGTAAGGATTGTGGCAGTGAAACGTCCATTTGTCAGGATTATCGGCGTCGGACGCGGCTGTGCCAGACTTCATCGGCAGCACCAGCACCAGCACCGCTCGTGCGTAGCGCCACTGAGTCCAGGCGATGGGGCCAGAAGCTCGAACACCACGACCACCCCGGCTACCGCAGTGGCGCCCCTTCCCTCCAGCACATGACGATAAGCTTACTCTGTTGCCTGTGGCCGTATGACTCGGCGTCTGACTCGGGCGGGGATCCTACGGCGCCGGCTGAATGCCGGGTCAGTGCGCCATGATCGTCTCAACGATGCTCGAGGAGTTTGCCAGGGTCGGCGCCACCAACCCCGAGGGCGAGGCCGCGGATGCCAGGTGGAAACTGACGGCCCCGTTCGAATACAGCGGCGCTGAAGTGTTTGGCTGGACGGTGCCGTTGAGCGCGACGGAAGTTACATACAGGTTGCGATCCTGGCTGCTGCTGCCGCCATAAGCGTCGTTGGTGAACTGCACGGCGATGGTTTGCGCGCCAACGCCAAAGTCGCCGGTGAAGGTGAATGTGTCGTAGTGTCCGCCCGAGTGTGGCGCCGTGACGGTCTGCAGGCCGCCGACCTGGACGCCATCGATCGTGATCAGGGCCGTGGCGTCGCCCGAATAGGCGTCTTCCGCCAAGCCGACCGTGATGCTGCTGACCGACCCGGCGGCCGGGGTTACGATCGAGGTCGAGGCGTTGGCAGTCGCCGTGCCTTCGGTGACCGTCAGCGACACGCCGGTGGTGACGACTACCGGTTGCGGTGTGGGAATGAAGGCCAACGATTGTAGTTCGGCGGTAAGCGAGGCGGGATCGATGGCCGCCAAGGCATAGGTGCCCGGGCTGGTGTGGATGAGCCCATTGCCGGTCAGCAGGCCATTGCTGTCGGCGGTCTTGCCGTTGATCGTCAAGCTGATGGTCGCGCTGACAGCGGGAGCTACGTCGGGGTCCGTTACGACGATGGACGGGAACGGGGCTGCTCGGGCGATACCAGTTGGAGTGGTGATTGGGCTGATCCCAGTGATCGTTGGCGCCGTCGGGACAGCGGTTGCCGCGACGACCGTGCTGGTGCTCGCGGCGCCGACGGCGTTGGACACAGCGAGGGACAGGGTCGTGAAGACGGTGGCGCCGACGGCCGCCTGATGGGTCGCCGGGTCGAACAGCATTGCTGCCAGTTCGCTGGCAAGGGTCGCCGGGTCGGTGGCCGCGATGCTGTAGCTGCCAGCGCCGGTGTGGGTCAGCCCGGCGCCGCTCAGCACCCCGTTGAGGTCGGTGGCGACGCCCGCGCTGGTCAGCGTGATGATGGCGGTGTCGCTGGCGTGCGGCGATGTGTCGGTGATGCCGAGACCAGCGAAAGGATGGCCGGTTGCCTCGTCCGTAAGCGTAGTACTGACCGCCACGCCGCCGACGGTGGGCGGCGTGGCAGGAGTCGCGACGGCGGTCGTGCCGGGCGTGAATTGGTCGAGCACACCGATCTGTGGACTGTCGACGCCGTTAACCGGAGCCACATTGAAGTAGTAGCTATAACGCGTACTGGCTTCCCACTCGGTGCCGCCGAGCCAGACGCCGGAGTTTGCGGCCATATAGGCCAGGGTGTTCCGCAAGTTCGTCAGCGCCAGGGTGTCCGAGTTGGCGCCGAACTCTCCCAGGAACAGTTGTTGGCCGTTCTGCTGCGCCCATTGAGTGATCGCCTGGAGATCCTGCGGTCCGATCGTTGCTGAAACAGTGTCGCCGCCGACGCCGCTGCCGTCAGAGTCGAAATACTGGTGGACCTCGAAGGCATGGTTGTTGGATGGGTCGACAATGGCGTTGCCGTAGGCCGCGGCGTTGCCGGAGCTTAGCCATGTGCTCGCGGTGTCGTAGTCGATGCCCGAGACCAGGATTTTCTGCGAGGTCGCACCAGCGTCGCGGATCGCTTGGATTGCGCCATTCGCCGCGGCAAGCCATGTGGCGCTTGGCAGGTTCGGCTCGTTCATGAGCCCGAACATGACGTTGGGGTTGCCGGCGAACTGGGTGGCGACAGCACTCCAGAAATTATCGAAAGCACCGATCGGGACGGCTGCACTGCCAATCGGGCTACCGTTGTAGCTGCCATAGTTATGCAGGTCGAGATCCACCGTCATACCGAGCGATTTGGCCTCGCCGACCACCTGCTTGATCTGCGCCATATCGGCGGTGTTGAGTGGCCCGTCCAAGGTTGGCTGCACCCGCTCCCACTGGATGGGCAGGCGAATGACGTTCAATCCCTTCCCCGCGTAATATTGCAGTTCGGCATATGTGGGGTAGCTGTAGTCCACGCCGATCGTGGACGTTGCCGGGCTGTAGGCGCCGTTGGTGACCTCGGCGCCGGACAGGTTGACGCCGACATAAGCGAGACCACCGGTCGAGCTTGGGGTGGGGCCCGGGGGTCTGAACGAAAGCGAGCCGTTGGACCAGAGCGCGCCGGCATCGGGCAGGACGCCGTTGGCGCCGAGGGCGGCGACGCTGCCCTGCAACGTGGTGCCGTTGATGGTGACCGAACCCACGTAGAGGTTCCGGTCACCGGTCGCGCCGGACGCGTCGTTGACGTAGTTGACGGCGACCACGCTGCTGTTGGTGAGATTGTAACTCCCGACTACATCGAACTCCTGGAAGGTGCCGGTGGAGTATAGCGTGCTGACGTAATACGGTCCGCCGACTTGGACATTGTCGACAGTCACAGTGAAGGCGGGGTCGCCCTCGTACTGGTCCGCCGCCGCTTTGACGACAATGGTATTCACCAAAATTTCTCCAGTTTCGACAAATGGACAGTCAAGATCGAAAACCTCTCAGGCGCTGGTCGTGCAATCTGCTGAACGTCCACTGACGCCGGGTGAGAGGAGCATACTTGTTCGGCGGTTTTCAGATCTTTCAGCTTCCCACGCCATCAGACGAGCGATGAAGGAAA
>CAXSFF010000391.1:0-4516 GCA_964236035.1 uncultured Acetobacteraceae bacterium | reverse complement strand
GACGGCGCAGAAGGTGGACTTCTTCAGCCGCCAGTTCATCGACGCCATGAGCCCGAGCAACTTCCTGCTGACCAACCCGCAGGTCCTGCGCAAGACGGCGGAGACCAAAGGCGAGAACCTGCTGCGCGGGCTCAACAACCTGCTCGGCGACCTGGAGCGCGGCCAGGGCAGGCTGTCGATCAAGCTCACGGGGCGCGACGCGTTCGCGCTGGGCGAGAACATCGCCGTGACGCCGGGCAAGGTGGTGTTCCAGGACGAGCTGATGCAGCTGATCCAGTACGCGCCCGCCACGACGATTGTGCTGCGGCGGCCGCTGCTGATCGTGCCGCCGTGGCTCAACAAGTTTTATGTCTTCGACTTGCGCTCGAAGAACAGCCTGGTGCGCTGGGCGGTGGCGCAAGGGCATACCGTGTTCATGGTCAGCTGGGTCAACCCGGACCACGCCCTCGCGCAGAAGGGCTTCGAGGACTACATGCGCGACGGCGTGCTGGCGGCGCTGGACGCGATCGCGGCGGCGACCGGCGAGCGTGAGGTGAACGCGGCCGGCTACTGCCTCGGCGGCACCCTGCTCGCCGCCACGCTGGCCTGGATGCGGCAGCGCGGCGACGCGCGCATCCGCTCGGCGACGTTCCTTGCCACCATGCTGGACTTCGCCGAGGCCGGCGAGCTCAGCGTGTTCATCGACGAGGAGCAGCTGCTGGCGCTGGAGGCGAGCGGCGGCACGGAGGTGGCGGGGACGGCGCAGACCTCCAACATGCTGCGCTCCAACGACCTGATCTGGTCGTTTGTGGTGAACAACTACCTGATGGGCAACGAACCCTTGCAGTTCGATCTGCTGTACTGGAACAGCGATTCGACCCGGATGCCGGCACGGATGCACAGCTTCTACCTGCGCAGCATGTACCAGGAAAACCGGCTGATCGAACCTGGCGGCATCACCCTGGACGGCGTGCCGATCGACCTGTCGCGCATCGACGTCCCGGCGTATTTCGTCTCCGCGCGCGAGGACCACATCTCGCCGTGGAAGAGCACCTACCGCGGCGCCCAAGTGCTAGGGAGCAGCGTGCTGGGGAGCAGCGTGCTGGGCGGCTCCGCGCGATTTGTGCTGGCGGCGTCCGGCCACATCGCCGGCGTGGTCAATCCGCCAGGCGACGGCAAATACAGCTATTGGACCAACGGCGCGCTGCCCGCCACGCCGGAGGCCTGGTTCGATGGCGCGATGGAGATGGCGGGGTCCTGGTGGCCCGACTGGCAACGCTGGGTGGCGGCGCTCGACGGCAGCCACGTGCCGGCGCGGCATCCAGGGCAGGGCGGCCCGCCGGTGATCGAGGATGCGCCGGGCAGCTACGTGCGGGTGATGTCCCATGCCAACGGCGACGGCCCTTGACTTCCCTTGCGGGGGGGGGAGCAGTGCAGCGGCCAGCGTCCGGCGCCGTTGGTATTAAACGGTCAGAGCCGCCGGAACGGCGTGCATCACCTGACAAGCGCCAGGCGCGGTTGGCCGAACGCTGCCTCTTCCGCCGCGAGCACGCCCGGCAACACGTGGGCCAGGCGGTCCCGCGTGGCCGCGGACGCCCGCGTCAACGGCATCCGCAACTCGCCCGTGCAGAGGCGCAGGACGAACAACGCCGACTTCAACGGGATCGGGTTGCTCTCCAGGGCAAGGACGGCGTGCAGCGGTGCCAGCACGTCGCGGATGCGCGCGAACGCCGCCAGGTCGCGGTCCTGCCAAGCCACGTGCAGCTGGGCGCACAGCGCCGGCACGATGTTGGCCGCGACGGAGACGCAGCCGCGCCCGCCCATGGCCAGATGGGCGCAGGCGGTGGTGTCGTCGCCCGACATCTGGACCAGCCCGTCGCCGCACAGGGCACGCAGCCGCGCAGGGCACGCAGCCGCGCCGGGCGCGACAGGTCGCCGGCGGAGTCCTTGATGGCGGCGATCAGGCCGGCCTCGAACAGTCGCGCGACCGTCTCGTCGGCGATGGCGACACCGACGCGGCCCGGGATGTCATACAGCATGACCGGCAGCTCGGCGGCCTGGGCGACTGCCCGGACGTGGGCGGCGATCCCCTCCTGCGTCGGCTTGACGTAGGAGGGCGGCGCGCACAGCAGCCCGGCGGCGCCATGGCAGGCGGCGTTGCGGGCGAGCGCCACCGCCTGTGCGGTCGACTGTGCGCTGCAGCCCGCGATGATGGGGACCTGGCGGCCGGCGGCGGCGACGGCCATCGCGATGGCCGTGCCATGCTCCTCGATCGCCAGGGCAGGGCCTTCGCCGGTGCTGCCGCCCACGATGATCGCGGCGCTGCCGCGCCTGGCCTGGCGGTCGCAGAGACGTTCGAACGCCTCCAGATCGACCGCTCCGTCGAGGAACGGCGTCGCAAGCGCCACGACCGAGCCGTTGAGACGAGCGAGGCGGCCCGATGGGATATTGGGGCGGCGGAGCTTCATGATTGGCGTCCAGCGTGGGCGGCGCGGCACGGCGGCAGCTCCGCCGTCAGCACCACCCGGCCATGAAGCTGGCGGCGGCCGACGATGAAGCCATCGTCGAGCAGCCGGGTCTCGACCTGGCGCGCCAACGATCCCGTGGCGCCTGGCGTCAGGCACAGCATGAGCCGGCCCCGCGGTCGCATCGCGAGCCGCGCCTGGGCGATCGCCGTGCCGGCCAGTTCGAGCGACGCCACCTGGGGCATCACCGCGAGGTCGATGGGTTCCATCGGCAGCCGCCGGCCGGCGCAGGCGGCGGTGACGCTGCGGGCGCCTTGCCCGTCCAGGCTGCACATGACCTCCAGTGCGCCGCAGCCGATGACAAGAACATCGAGTCCCTCGACGGAGCCGACCAAGTGCAGCAGCGCCGAACGCGTGCCTTGCGGCTGATGCGGCGCACGGAACGGCCGTTGCGCAGCCGGGAACCCCGGCTTGGGAAGGCTTCGCTTTGGCGGGACTTCAAGGCCGGCCGCGATTGCCAGCGCCTGCGCAGCAGGACGAGCAGCCGTTGCGGAAGCTGCTGACGAGGACTGCAACAACACTTGGAAGCTTCCAGAAGTTGGAAGCCAGGAAATGCGCGCTGCCAGCATAAAGAAGCAATGCGTAAAGCTGCGTTGCCACACCGAGGTGACCGCGCAAATGGGGGACGCCCTCCCACGGCGTGGCTGGGATCAGCAAGCCGGGCAAGTTCGGCAGGTGCCTGCCTTCGGCGCGGTGCCGCCCGTTCGTGCCGGGCAGGCGGGACGGCCGACCTGCGCTGCGCCGACAGCCAAGGCCTTGGCTGTCGGGCATTCCTGAACGGGCGCTGAAACCCTATGAGCTTGATCGAAGTCAGGTCACGCAGTCTTCTCGGCACGCTCCCGGGCCATCGTCGCGCCAGCAGCTACCTGCATCGTCTCCGGCATGAGCCAGTAAGGGTGATTGTGCGGGTATTGGCAGTAGTCCTGCAAGTCAAATCCGATAAGCCGCTCATGCTGCGCCAATACATAGTCAAGCTGGAACTCCAGGTTGTGGCGCTGCTTCGCGGCTTTGCGTTCGCTGTCGAGGATTTGCGGCTGTGCACAGATCAAGTCGAAGATATCGGCACACTCGGCAGACCCGGCGAAGAAAAGTTGCTCCGAACCAGCGGTCCAACGATTGAATGCGTTATCATGGGCGATGATCGGGCAGCCTGCCCCAAGCGCCTCGACCAGTGACGGATTGGTTCCGCCGACCGTGTGCCCGTGGCAGTAAGCCGCAGCGTGGAGTCTCAGGCTGGAGACGATCGCCTTGTCATAGATCGCTCCTACGAACATCACCTCGTTGCTTGCCTCGGCCTGCACCGCGCGGTGATAGGCGTTGTTGTTGTCCAGCTTGCCAAGCACCACCAACTTCTTGTTGCGTTTGGTCTTCGAGAAGGCTTTGACGATCTCCAGCTGCGAGTTCTCTGGTTCCATCCTTGCGATGCAAACATAATAACTATGAGGCTGCAGGCCCATTTCCAGGATAGGTTCGACGGACGCCGTCTCGATGAGGTCGGCGCCATACGGGATCATGACCACTTTGGATGACCGCGTGAAATTGACCAGGTGGCTTTTTATCTCCGGGTGATCAGCCACCAGCGTCGTGCCGATCATCGAGGCGATGCGCTCGTTCATCCACAGCCAGGATCGCGCCAGGCGAGACCATTTGGGACGCTTCCACTCCAGGCCGTCCATGTTGATGATGACGTTGCGGCCAAGGAACTTCAACAACACTGCAAAGACCGCAGTGTTGTAACCAAGCAGCAGGATTGTTCCAGGGCGCCGTGCCGCATGAAGGATGCACCGCATGTCATAGGCTATCGATGCCAAGGACCCGCCGTCCCGGCTTGGGATGAACACGCGGTGGACACCATTCCAATCGTCCTCCGTGACGCTGCCCCCGATTTCCGACCGCTTTGCTTGACAGTACACCGTCGTCAACCGTCCCCTTGAGCTTACATACAGGGCAAGCTGTTGAGCGAACGTCTCGAAGCCGC
This sequence comes from uncultured Acetobacteraceae bacterium, assembly GCA_964236035.1. Lineage (GTDB taxonomy): Bacteria > Pseudomonadota > Alphaproteobacteria > Acetobacterales > Acetobacteraceae > CAXSFF01. The sequence continues at coordinate 34 of CAXSFF010000391.1, read as the reverse complement.
CATGTCGCGCAGGTATCCCACGCGTGCCAAGCAC
>CAXSFF010000390.1:0-4536 GCA_964236035.1 uncultured Acetobacteraceae bacterium | reverse complement strand
GGGCCACAGCAACGGCGGCATGCTGGCGGTGCAGCACGTGCACGATCATCCGCCTACGCCGGGCCTGGTGCTGCTGTCGGCCCACCGCGGCGACAACGGCCCCGCGATGCTCGCCGATCTGGGCCGCTCGCCGCATCTGGCGCAGAGCCAATCCGCCGCCCTGTTCGCAACCGCCAAGGCGATGGTTGCCGAGGGCCGTGGCGGCGAGCTGCTGTTGGTTCCCGGCTGGTGGTACGTGATCTCCGCCGCCAGCTACGTGGACCGCATCACCACGATGCCGTCGGTGCTCGGCCTGGCGCCGGCGATCCGATGTCCCGTGCTGTTCATCCGCGGCGACCAGGAGGACCCTGAGCAATATCCTGCCGAGGCGTTCCAGGCCGGCGCTGGCGGGCGGTGCGAAGTCGAGGTCGTGCCGGATTGCGATCATTTCTACAACGGCTGCGAGTCGCTCGTATGCGGGCGGGTGTCGAACTGGCTAGGGCAGTTGGCTATGGATGCCAACCTCGACCCCTCCTCCCGGCCTCCTCCCACAAGGGGAGGAGCGTAACAATCAGCGTCTGCAGCGCCGATTTGTGAGTCATACCCGTCATTGCGAGCCGCCGCTTGGCGGTGTGGCAATCCAGGGCCGCGCGACGGAAATTTGCCGCGTGGCCCTGGGTTGCCGCGTCGCAAGCGCTCCTCGCAATGACGCTGAGAGGTCAGTCCCGACGCCTGGCATGAGTTTTCGCCTTGGCCTCTTTGGTCAGCACCGCAAGGTCATCTGTGTCATGGTCTCGGGTAGCCGCCACCCCATCATTGTGAACAGTGGCGCGACAAGGCAATCGAGTTTGCTAGACTCCAGCAAGCAGGCACATCATGTTCTGGTCTATCCGACATGGAACCAGCGCGACGTCCGGGTCGAGGCTCCGTCCTGACGTCAATTCGTGCAGGCCGGGTTCCACAAGCTGATAGGGGTCGATCATGCCAGCATTTCACGGCAAGCCACCCGGAAGCGGCGCCGGGGACATGTCATCGCGGACCGAACGGCTGCGGCCGCAGCTGAAATTGTCCGGTCCCCAGGTGAGTGAAGCGCGCCGGTTGCGCCGTGCGGGCCATGAACCGGAGCAGATCGCCGCAGGGCTAGGCGTCGCCGTGGAGGAGGTCGAACGGGCCTTGCTGCAGATGCGCTCACGCCGGCCGGAGACGACGCGCGGCACGCTCAACGTGACGCTGGCCGCCCACAAGGTGTTCTTGCAGGAACGGATAGGCGACGAACCGCTTTGGCAGACGGTCGACCGCGTGGTGGACGAGTTGCTGCGGTTGCGCGCTGCGGCTGCCGGGCAGCCGCAGCGTCGCCGGGTCATCTCGGAGGAGCGAGCGCAGCAACTGTCGCTATTGCCTTGAACAGCATCAGTAGCATGGGCTCTGCCCATACCCGGCAGAGGACAGTCGTCCTCTGCACACCTTGATCGGTTAAGCGGCGGCCTGGTGGGGGACGCCCTTTTCCTTCATCAACGCCTCAAGCTCGCCGGACTGGTACATCTCGGTGATGATGTCGCAGCCGCCGACGAACTCCCCGTCCACATACAGCTGCGGAATGGTCGGCCATTGCGAGAAGCTCTTGATGCCCTCGCGCAGCCCAGCATCCTCCAGCACGTTGGCGGTCTGGAACGGCACGCCCAGGTGGCTCAGGATTTGCACGACGCGGGCCGAGAAGCCACATTGCGGGAACATCGCGTTGCCCTTCATGAACAGCATCACGCGGTTGCTGGTGATCTCGGACTGGATGCGGTCGGCAACGGGGTCGCTCATCGAAAAGGCTCCTACTGAGGGACAGAGGTTTGCAAGGCTAACGCGTGCAGCTCGCCGCCCATCCGCCCACGCAGGGCGGCATAGACGAGCTGGTGCTGCTGCACGCGGGAACGGCCGCGGAACGCTTCGCTGACCACGGAGGCGGCATAGTGGTCGCCATCCCCGGCCAGGTCCTCGACCTTGATCTCGGCATCCGGCAGGGCGGCCTTGATCAGCGCCTCGATCTCGTTGGCCGCCATCGCCATGCTCAGAATCCTCTGGGTTCGCCAAGCGATATGGCCACGCCGCCGGGCGAAGTCAAACCTCTCCCATCCACGCGGGGAAGAAGCGCTCGTGCGCCGCCCGCAGGTCGTCCAGGGTGGCGAAGCTGCCATCGGCCAGGGTGATGCGGTCGCCCGTGACCGAGCCCAGCCGCAGCACGGGCACCTCCGCGTCGTCCGCCGCCAGCATCAGCCCGGCCGCGTCCGCCACGCCCACGACATAGCGGCCCTGGTCCTCGCCGAACCAGAACGCCGCATCGCCCATCCCCGCCGGCAGCCGCGCCAGGTGCACGCCGATGCCGCCCGCCAGCGCCATCTCCGCGATGGCGACCAGCAGCCCACCGTCCGACGCGTCGTGGCAGGCGGCGACGTGGCCGCCGAGGATCTGCGCCCGCACGAAATCGCCGTTGCGGCGTTCGGCCGCCAGGTCGACCGGCGGCGGCGGCCCGGCTTCCTGCCCGGCGATCTCACGCAGCCACAGCGACTGCCCCAGCCATCCCTTGGTGCGGCCGATCACCACCAATTCCAGCCCCGGCCGCAGCGCGATGCCCACGGCCAGCGCCGCGTCGGCGATCACGCCGAGGCCGCCGATTGCCGGCGTCGGCAGGATCGCGGCGCCCTGGGTCTCGTTGTACAGGCTGACGTTGCCGCTCACCACGGGGAAGTCGAGCGCCAGGCAGGCCGCCGCCATGCCGCGGATGGCGCCGGCGAACTGGCCCATGATCTCGGGCTTCTCCGGGTTGCCGAAGTTCATGTTGTCGGTGATGGCGAGCGGCGTCGCCCCCGTGGCGGTGATGTTGCGCCACGCCTCCGCCACCGCCTGCATGCCTCCCCCATGCGGGTCGGCGGCGCAGTAGCGCGGCGTGCAGTCGGTGGTCAGCGCCAAGGCGATCCGGTGGCCGTCGATGCGCACGATGGCGGCGTCGGCGGCGCCCGGGCGCTTCACCGTCTGACCGCCGACGGTGGCGTCGTACTGGTCCCACACCCAGGCGCGCGAGCACAGGTCGGGGCAGCCGACCAGCCGCTCCAGTGCCGCCAGGATGCCGACATCATCCGCCACGGGACCGAGTGGGGCAGGGGGCGCCGTCTCGACGAACGGGCGGTGGTACAGCGGCGCCTGCTCTGCCAGCGGGGCCAGGGCGATGTCCGCCTCCACGGCGCCGGCGTGGCTGACGACGATGCGCCCCGTGTCCGTCAGGTGGCCGATGACGGCGAAATTCAGCTCCCACTTGGCGAAGATCGCCCGCGCCATCGCCTCGCGGTCCGGGCGAAGCACGATCAGCATGCGCTCCTGGCTTTCCGACAGCATCATCTCGTAGGCGGTCATGCCCCGCTCGCGCTGCGGCACCTGGTCGAGGTCGAGCGCGATGCCGACGCCGCCCTTGCCCGCCATCTCCACCGCCGAGCTGGTCAACCCGGCGGCGCCCATGTCCTGGATCGCCACGATGGCGTCCGTCGCCATCAGCTCCAGGCACGCCTCGATCAGCAGCTTCTCGGTGAACGGGTCGCCGACCTGCACGGTGGGGCGCTTGGCCGCGGAGTCGGCGCCGAACTCCGCGCTGGCCATGGTGGCGCCGTGGATGCCGTCGCGCCCCGTGCGGCTGCCGACATAGACCACGGGGTTGCCGACGCCGGCCGCCGCGGACAGGAAGATGCGGTCGCGCGGGGCGATGCCCACGGTCATGGCGTTGACCAGCGGGTTGCCGTCGTATGCGGGGTGGAAGTTGACCTCGCCGCCGACGGTGGGCACGCCGACGCAGTTGCCGTAGCCGCCAATGCCGCGCACCACGCCGTCCACCACGCGCCTTGTGTCGGGATGGCTTGGGCTGCCGAACCGCAGCGCGTTGAGGTTGGCGACTGGGCGCGCGCCCATGGTGAACACGTCGCGCAGGATGCCGCCGACGCCCGTGGCAGCGCCTTGGTATGGTTCAATGAAGCTCGGGTGGTTGTGCGATTCCATCTTGAAGATGGCGGCCAGGCCCTCGCCGATATCGACCACGCCGGCGTTCTCGCCGGGTCCATGAATGACCCAGGGCGCCGCCGTCGGCAACTGCTTCAGCCACACGCGGGACGATTTGTAGGAGCAGTGCTCCGACCACATCACCGAGAACACGCCGAGTTCGGCCAGCGTCGGTGTGCGGCCCATGATGGCGAGGATTTTGGCGTATTCCGCGTCGCTGAGGCCGAAGCTGCGGGCGAGGGCGGCGTCACCTTGCTGGACTGGGCCTTGCTGGACGGCCCTCATGCCGCCAGCGCCTCGGCCAGCCCGGCGAACAGCGGCGCGCCGTCGGTGCCGCCCATCAGCGGGTCGACCAGGTTCTCCGGGTGCGGCATCAGCCCGAGCACGCGCAGGTTGGCGCTGAAGATGCCGGCGATGCCGCGGGCGGAGCCGTTCGGGGCGATCGTGGAGACGGCGCCGCCGGGTTCGGCGTAGCGGAAGGCGACGCGGCCCTCGCCCTCCAGCCGGTCGAGCGTCGCCGGGTCG
>CAXSFF010000389.1:0-4560 GCA_964236035.1 uncultured Acetobacteraceae bacterium | reverse complement strand
CAGCGCGATCCGCTCCAGCTCCACCGCCATCTCGAGCATCGGGTCGTCCTTGACCCCCATCTCGGCGAACACTTCCTTGCAGGTCTGCTCCATGATCTTGGCGCGCGGGTCGTAGTTCTTGTAGACCCGGTGGCCGAAGCCCATCAGGCGGACGCTGCTGTTCTTGTCCTTCACCTTGGCGATGAAGTCGGGGATGTTGTCCTTGTGGCCGATCTCGGCCAGCATCTTCAGCACCGCCTCGTTGGCGCCGCCATGCGCTGGGCCCCACAGGCTGGCGATGCCGGCGGCGATGCAGGCGAACGGGTTGGCGCCGGTCGAGCCGGCCAGGCGCACGGTGCTGGTGGAGGCGTTCTGCTCGTGGTCGGCGTGCAGGATGAAGATGCGGTCCATCGCCCGCGCCAGCACGGGGCTGACCACGTAGGGCTCGGCCGGCACCGCGTTCATCATGTAGATGAAGTTCTCGGTGTAGCTGAGGTCGTTGCGCGGGTACATGAAGGGCTGCCCCATCGCGTATTTGTAGGTCCAGGCCGCGATGGTCGGCAGCTTGGCGATCAGCCGGAACGCGCTGATCCGGCGGTGCTCCTCGTTATGGATGTCGAGGCTGTCGTGATAGAACGCGCTCAGCGCGCCGACCACGCCGCACATTACCGCCATCGGGTGCGCGTCGCGGCGGAACCCGCTGTAGAAGCTGCGCAACTGCTCGTGCAGCATGGTGTGGTGCATGACGCCCTTGTCGAACTCCTCGCGCTGGGCGGCATTCGGCAGCTCGCCGTTCAGCAGCAGGTATGCGACCTCGAGGAAGGTGGAATTCTCGGCCAGCTGGTCGATCGGGTAGCCGCGGTGCAGCAGCACGCCGACGTCGCCGTCGATGTAGGTGATGGCGCTCTCGCAGGCGGCGGTGGCGCCGTAGCCGATGTCGTAGGTAAAGATGTCAAGGGCGCCGTACAGCTTGCTGATGTCGGCCGCCTGCGGGCCGATAGTGCCTGAGCGCAGCGGCACCGTCAGCGACTTGTTGGTTCCGTCGAGCGTCATGGTCAGGGATTTGTTGGCGGTGCCGCTCATGCTTGCTTCCTGTGCTTCACAGCGGCTGGGCGCCACCGGGGATCCTTGGGCCGGGATGACCTGGAATGCGACAAAATAAGGGCGAATGAGGCAGGAGCGCAACCTTCGCACTCGCAGCAGGCGGTTGCCTTCAGGTACGGCGCGAACAGGCTCAGGCGTCCACTTCCGACAGGTCCGCGGGCGCCAGGAACCGGGTGAGGCGCGCGCCGTTCCCGCGCAGGTCGCGCCAAGGCCCATCGATGCTGAACTCCGCCAGCGCGCCGGACGGGAAGCCCTCGGCGACGCGGCGCAGAGGGGCATCGGGGCTGGCGGAGTCGGCGCCGGCCAGCAGCACCGCAAGGTCGTGCAGGCCCGGGTTGTGCCCGACCAGCAACACGCAGCGCACAGTGGCCTCGATGTCGCGCAGGGCATCGAGCAGATCGTGGGCAGGAGCGAGGTACAATGCGTCCAGCGGCTCGATCGCCGGCGGCGCACCCCATGGCTCCAGCGCCGCCAGCGTCTGCAGCGTGCGCCGGGCGGAGGACACCAGCACCAGTTCGGGCGCCAGGCCGAGGCCCCGCATCGCCCGCGCCATCGCCGCCGCCGCGCGACGGCCGCGCACGTTGAGCGGCCGCGCGTGATCGGACAGCTGCGGATCGTCCCAGGACGACTTGGCGTGGCGCAGGAGGAGGAGTTGGCGCATGTCGCGAGCACTCTGCCATGGGGCGCAGCCGTTGTCGCGTGGCCTTGTGACCCGCCCGTTCGGCGCCAATTCAGCCGGGAAACTCGCGGGAGCATGACAGTGGCGGATCCAACAGTGGTCATCGGCGCGACCGGCGCCGTCGGGTCGGCCATTGCCCGCCGCGTGGTGGCGGCAGGCGGCACGGTTCACTTGGTCGGCCGCGACGAGGCCAGGCTGCATGCCTTGGCGGCGGAGCTTGGCGGCACGGCGGCGGTCGCCGACGCCATGGACGGCGCGGCGCTGGCGGCGGCGGTGAAGCAGGCCGGGCCGCGGCTGGCGGGCCTGGCGTATTGCGTCGGCTCCATCGTGATCAAGCCGCTGAAGCGAGCGACCGAGACGGATTTCATCGACACCTTTCGCCTGAACGCCGTCGGCGCCGCCTTGGCCGTCGCCGCCGCCGGGCCGGCGTTGGAGGCCGTGCCCGGCGGTTCCGTGGTGCTGTTCAGCACGGTCGCGGCGCAGGCCGGGTTCGCCAGCCATGCCGTGATCGCCGCGGCGAAGGCGGCGGTCGAAGGGCTGACGGTCTCGCTGGCCGCCGAGCTGGCGCCGCACAGCCGGGTCAATTGCATCGCGCCCAGCCTGATGCGCACGGGCATCGCCGAGCCGATAACCAGGAACGACGCCATGGCGGACGCCATCGCTGGCCAGCATCCGATCCCCCGCCTCGGCGAGGCGGAGGACGCCGCCGCGCTGGCCGCCTTCCTGCTGTCCACGGCGTCGGGGTGGATCACGGGACAGATCATCGGCGTCGACGGCGGGCGCTCGACGGTGCGCACCCGCGGATGACGGCGACCCTGCGGATCGTGCTGGGCGACCAGTGCAGCGCCGGGCTGTCGGCGCTGGCCGACCTCGACCCGGCGAACGACGTCGTGCTGATGTCCGAGGTGCTGTCCGAATGCACCTACGTCCGTCACCATCAGAAGAAGATCGTGCTGGTGCTGTCGGCGATGCGGCACTTCGCCCGGGCGCTGCGAGCGCGCGGCGTCACCGTCGACTACATCGCACTGGATGATCCGGACAACACGCAGAGCCTGCGCGGCGAGATGCTGCGGGCGGTGGCGCGGCACGGACCCGCCCGCGTCGTCGCCACGGAGGCCGGCGAGTGGCGGCTGACCGAGGACATGCGGCGCTGGCACGAGGCGGCGGGGCTGGAGGTCGACATCCGCGACGACACCCGCTTCCTGTGCCGCATCGCCGAGTTCCGCGCCTGGGCCGCCGGCAAGAGCACATTGCGGATGGAGTTCTTCTACCGCGAGATGCGCCGTCGCTACGGCATGCTAATGGAGGACGGCGTCCCTCTCGACAACCGCTGGAACTTCGACGCCGAGAACCGCAAGCGCCTGCCGGCCAGCGTCGTCGTGCCGCAGCCGCCGCACTTCCAGCCGGACGCGATCACCCAGGATGTCATCGACCTGGTGAAGGCCCGCTTCGGCGACCATTTCGGCACCACCGACGGCTTCAACCTGCCGGTGACGGCGGTCGATGCGAAGGCGATGCTGGACGATTTCGTCACCTACCGGCTGGCGCAGTTCGGCGACTGGCAGGACGCGATGAAGACGGGCGAGCCGACGCTGTTCCACGCGCTGGTATCCACGTCGGTCAACACGGGGCTGCTGGAGCCGCTGGCGGCCTGCCAGGCGGCGGAAGCGGCGTTCAAGGCCGGCAACGCGCCGCTGAACGCGGTCGAGGGCTTCATCCGGCAAATCCTCGGCTGGCGCGAGTTCATCCGCGGCGTGTACTGGCTGCGGATGCCGGAGTACGCCACTCGAAATGCCCTGGAAACAACGCGTAGGCTGCCGCAGTTCTACTGGGATGCCAACACCCGGATGAACTGCCTGCACCATGCCGTGTCCGACACCCGCGCCAACGCCTATGCGCATCATATCCAGCGGCTGATGATCACGGGCAACTTCGCGCTGCTTGCCGGGCTGCATCCGGACGACGTCGACGAGTGGTACTTGATCGTCTACGCCGACGCCTACGAATGGGTGGAGATGCCCAACGTGCGCGGCATGGCGCTGTTCGCCGATGGCGGCGTGGTCGGGTCCAAGCCGTATGCCGCGTCGGGCGCATACATCAACAAGATGAGTGATTATTGCGGCTCGTGCCATTACGACGTGAAGCAGGCGATTGGCCCGCGCGCGTGCCCGTTCAACGCCCTGTACTGGGACTTCATGGCGCGCAACCAGCAGCGCCTGGCCGCCAACCAGCGCATCGCGATGCCGATGCGCACGCTCGACAAGATGGACCCGGCGCGGGTGGCCGCCCTGCGCACGCAAGCCGCCGGCTTCCTGGCCGCCATGGACGCCGGCGAACTGGTCTGATGCCGCTCCTCCCCTTGTGGGAGGAGGCCGGGAGGAGGGGTGGCCACGCCAACCACCTTGCGCGCGGCCACCCCTCTCCCCGGCCCTCTCCCGCAAGGGGAGAGGGAGAAGTCAGGCCAGGAACGGGATCGGCACGTCCAATATTTGCAGCAACAACAGGGCGTTGAGGCTGCAGACCGCCACCGTCGCCGCAATGGCCAGAACCTTCATGCCGCGGCCGTTCACGAACGTGCCCATCACGCCGGGTCGGCCGGTCAGCCAGACCAGCGCCAGCATCGGCACGGGGAGCGCCAGGCTCAGCACCACCTGGCTCAGGATCAGCGCCCGGGTCGCGTCCACCCCCATCGCCACCACCACGAAGGCGGGCAGCATGGTCACCGCGCGGCGCAGCCAGACGGGGATGCGGATGCCGACGAAGCCCTGCATGATCACCTGCCCGGCCATCGTGCCGAC
>CAXSFF010000388.1:0-4568 GCA_964236035.1 uncultured Acetobacteraceae bacterium | reverse complement strand
TTTGTTGCGCAAACGCATTGAATTAATCGTGCGCACCGTGGCGGGCGGCTTCTTCTTGTCGCTTGGCCTTGGGATGCATGTATTCCTGACGCCGGAGCTGGCCACAGACCTTCCTTTCGTGCCTTGGATGCAGCTTGCCATGGCAGCTGCCATGCTGTCGCGCCGGACCCTGCCGCTGGCATCGCTTGGCATCGTGGCACTTTTTGGAATGGCGATGGCGAAGTTCGGCATCTTCCACTTGCTCGACTACCCGGTGTTCCTGGGCCTGGCTGCCTACTTGGCCTGCGTCGGCCTGGGCCGCTCCCCATTCGGCATGCGCCCGCTCGACATCCTCCGCTGGGCGTCAGGCGTAACCTTGATGTGGGCGTCGGTCGAAAAATGGGCATTCCCCCAGTGGAGCTTCCCGGTGTTCGTCACCCATCCAAACATGAGCTTCGGCTTTGACATCGCCTTCTACATGCGGGCCGCTGGGGTCGTGGAGTTCGCGCTGGCCTTCGCCCTGGTATGCACGCCGCTGATGCGCCGGATCTCAGCGGCCATCCTTGCGGGCACGTTCATCGCTGCCATCGGCGAGTTCGGCACCATAGACGCCATTGGCCACTCCTGCATCATTGCTGTCATGCTGGCGATCCTGGCCGACGACGCCCGCATGCCGATCCGCAAGCGGGTGATACTTGCGCTGCCCCTCAGCTACTCGGCAGTGTTGGGCGGGTTCCTCCTCGCCTATTACGGCCTGCACCTGGCCTTGTTTGGCGGGTTGTCAGGCTAAGGATCAGCGGACGTTGACCGTCAGGCGCATTTTGGGATGAATGCCGCATAAGACGTTGAATGTACCGGCCACGGTGAACGGGATGTCAACATCGTGGCCGGGTTCCTGGTCGCCTGAGTCGAATTTGAAGCGATCTGAAGCGATGTAGGCGTGGTGGGAAAGGTCTCCATCATCGTTGACGATGTGGACCAGGTCTCCCTGCCTTACGTTGAGTTCACTTGGCGTAAACTCCCGTCCACGCTGGGAGACGGAGTACTGAGTCTTATTTGGGAACTGCGCACTCGGCTGCGCTAACCAGCCAGCTAGCAGCAGGAGGCCAAGACACGGCAGCGCCCACCATCCCCATGCCGTCCAGGCGCTTCTTATTCGTTTGAATTGCACGAGCTGCATCTCCGCCATCTATAGGTGGTGTGTCCCGCTTCAGTCGGTTGTAAGGTGGTGTGGAGCTTATAACGATCTGCAATACGCTGTTGCAAGATCAGCAACCGGAGCGTGTCTCATTCTAGACCAGGTGCTCACCACGGCAGCCGGTGCTGATCCAGTGCTGAGGCGGAGTCTTAGCAAACGTTTGGTCGCACTCAGCCGAACGATCCGTGGCCAGATCCTGTTAGCGTTCCTGGTTATAACCAGCATTGCCGGTGCCATTGGCATCCATGCATCCTACCGCATCGAGCACGGCGGGACCCTCGTCACCGACACCTATGATGGCCCGCTGATGGCGATCAACTATGCCCGGGCCGCGGCGGCGGACTTCGCCTTGATGCAGCTTGCGGCCGCACGCCTGGCCCAAGCGCCGGATGATCCATCCCGGCTCCGGCTCGAAGGGCAGCTTGGCGAACTCAAACAGTCGCTGACCGAAGACTTGGAGATCGCCCGGGACCGGTCCCGGTCACCCCGCGCCAACCAGACCGCCATACGGACACAGGCCGCTGTCGAAGCTTGGGATCGTGCAAGGAAGGACGCTGACCCCAAAGCTCAAGCGTCCCCGATCGACCCCCTGGCGAAGGAGGTTGAGGCGGTGGACGGGGACATCGAAAGGCTCGTCAACTACACCGCGGGCGATGGGTTTAGCTACCGGCAGCGCGCCCGAGCCGCGGTTCTGGAAGACTGGTGGTTGAACTTGGCCGCCCTCGCGACAGCCCTTGTGTTCTCGACCTTCGTGGCTTGGCTGCTGGCGCGGCACATCTTGAGGCAGGTTGCCGCTGCGTCAGATGTGGCGCATCGGATCGCAGTGGGCCAGTTCGATAGCCCGATGCCGCAGGCCGGCCAGGACGAACTCGGCGCTCTGTTGCTGTCGCTTGCGGCGATGCGCGACAACCTGCGCTCAATGATGCAGCGGGAAGTGACGCTGCGCCAGTCCGCCCAGGGCCGCCTGCTCGATGCTATGGAAAGCTCGCACGAGGGCATCGTTGTGGTTGACCGCGAGGGCTACGTCGTGCTGGCCAACGATCAGATCGCGGCAGCGCTGGGCCGACAGGGCCAAGCCTTCGGCGGCATTGTAGGCACACCATGGACAGAACTAGCGGCGGCGCTGCCCAGCGCTGACGCGCGGGGCGAGATCGCGATGCCCGGTCGCAAATGGCTGAACATCAGCCGGGGTGCTACGCGCGAAGGTGGCTTCGTCGCCGTGATCGCCGACATTACGGCCCTTAAGGAGCAGGGAATCCGGCTGGAGGCCATCAACGTCCGCCTCGACACCGCGTTGGACAACATGTCCCAGGGACTTTGCTTGTTTGACGCCGAGGGCAAGCTTACGGTGGTCAATGGACGCTATTCCGAGCTGTTTCACCTGCCGCCGGGGCGAGTGCGGCTCGGCCTTACCTTGCTTGATCTGATCGCGCTGCGCGTCGAGCAGGGCAACCACGCCGGCACCACCGTCGAAGCCTTGGTGATGGAGAAGATGGCCGCCGTCGCGCGGCGCAAGCCGGGCGCCCTGACCATGCCGCTCTCGGACGGCCGCACCATATCCGTCCTGCTGCGCCCGGCACCAAAGGGTGGCTGGGCCATCACCTATGAGGATGTGACCGAGCGGCGGCGGGCAGAGGAGAGGGTGGTGTTCATGGCACGCCACGACGCGCTCACCCGCCTGCCCAACCGCACCCTGTTCTCCGAATGCCTGCTGCAGGCGCTCGGAAACCTCGGCCAGACGCGGGGACTGGCGGTGCTCTGCCTCGATCTCGACCGCTTCAAATCAGTTAACGATACCTTTGGCCATGCTGCAGGCGACCTGCTCCTACAGGTGGTAGCGCAGCGACTGCAGGCTTGCATTCGGGCCGAGGACACGGTGTCACGGGTGGGCGGGGACGAGTTCACCATCATCCAGGCTGCACCCTACTCACGTGAGGACTCCATTGCGCTCGCCGAGCGGATCATCGCCGCGACAAACGAGCCCTATGACCTCTACGGCCAGCGCGCGGTGGTAGGCGTCAGCGTCGGTATCGCGGTCGCGCCCAAGGATGGGATGTTGCCTGATCCCTTGCTGCGCAACGCTGACATGGCGCTCTACCGGGCCAAGTCGGAAGGCCGCGGAATCTGGCGGTTCTTCGAGCCGGAGATGGACGAGAGTATCCGGGCTAGGCGTGCACTGGGCGCGACCCTGCGCGAGGCTCTCGCCAACGAGGAGTTCGAGCTGCACTACCAGCCGATCTACGACTTGGACTATGACCGGGTGCGGGCGTTCGAGGCCCTGCTGCGCTGGCGTCACCCGGAGTTGGGCCATGTGCAGCCGTCCGAATTCATCCCGATCGCGGAGGAGCTGGGCCTCATGGTGCCGCTTGGCCACTGGGTATTGCATCAAGCTTGCGCAGAAGCCGTGCGCTGGCCGGCGCACATCTCGGTGTCGGTCAACGTGTCGCCGGCGCAGTTCGAGTCCGGCCAACTTGTGCAAACCGTCGCAGGTGCCTTGCGGTCGGCGCAGCTTCCAGGAATGCGGTTGATCCTCGAAGTCACTGAAACAGTCCTATTCTCGAAAAGCACGGCAAGCTTAGCCGTCATTGAGGAGCTGCGTGGGATGGGCGTGCGGACCAGCTTGGACGATTTCGGCACGGGCTACTCGTCGCTGAGCTACCTGGCCACGTTCCCAATTGACCAGATCAAGATAGACCAGAGCTTCATCTACAACCTGGGAAAGACCGGCACGGCTGTGATCGTGCGGGCGATCATCGGCCTGGCGGACAGCCTATCGCTGCGGGTCGTCGCCGAGGGGGTAGAGACGATGGAGCAGGTGCAGTGGCTGCGCGACGCAGGCTGCGATGACGTGCAAGGCTACCTGCTTGCAGAGCCGTCAGCACCGCAGGACCTGGCCAAGTTCTTCGAGTTGCGGGTGACCGAGGCATTTTGAACCGAATCTCGGATTGGATGGGGCCGTGCCAGCATGTTGCATGGAGGTGGCCTGTGGCAGCGCGGGGTGGGCTGACGTAAGAAGTTTGCACCTGGCCTGACCAGGGAAGCCCACCTTGCCCTTCAAGCTGAACCATGACCGCCGTTGCCACATCCCACGACAAAGCACTGGGTCACCAACTCGGCCGCCTACGATGCAGCCCTGCGCCCGCGTGGCAGCCTCACGGTTTGGTTCACAAACGCGGCGATCGAGGGCTGGCGGGCAGCGCCGCGCACCACGCCAGGCGGGCAGCCCTGCTACTCGCCTTTTGCCATCCTGACGGCGCTTACCTTGCGCGCGGTGTTCCACCTGGCATTGCGCCAAACCGAGGGCCTGATCGGCTCCATCGTCGGCTTGCTCGGGCTGGGGTGCCGCGCCTGCAGCCAGGCCGAAGCGGCGAGCCCCTGCATCTTTTGGTGG
>CAXSFF010000387.1:3322-4571 GCA_964236035.1 uncultured Acetobacteraceae bacterium | reverse complement strand
GGGGTTTATCCCGCCCGGAGCCAGCCGGAGCGGATGCCACGATGACCATGATCTCCTACGCGCAGAACGGCGAAGACGTCATGCTGATGCGTGCCCTCGGCGATGTCGCGGGCGGCTTCTACATCGACGTGGGCGCCGCCGACCCGACGCAGCATTCCGTGACCCGGGCCTTCTACGATCGCGGCTGGCATGGCGTGAACGTCGAGCCGAGCCTGGAGCACTTCCTGCAGGTCGAGGCGCAGAGGCCGCGAGACATCAACCTCCAGATCGCGCTCGACGATCGCGAAGGCGAGCAGGTCTTCCACACCATCCAGGGCACCGGGCTGTCCACCTTCGACGGAGTGCTGGCCAAGGGGCATGGCGCGGCGGGCTGGCCGGTCAACCGCGTCATCGTCAGCACCCGCCGCCTCGCCGGCGTCTGCGAGCAGTATGCCCCGGCCATTGTCCACTTCCTCAAGATCGACGTGGAAGGCGCCGAGCAGCGCGTCCTCGCCGGCGGCGATTTCACCAGGGTCCGGCCATGGATCGTCCTGGTGGAGGCGACGCGGCCCGGCACCGAGGCCCCCAACCACGAGGGCTGGGAGCCGATCCTGCTGCAGGCGGGCTACGAGTTCGTCTGGTTCGACGGGCTGAACCGCTTCTACGTCGCCGCCGAGAAAGCCGAGGCGCTGCGCCCGTGCTTCGACAGGCCGCTCGGCCTGTTCGACAGCTTCACCCGCCACGACCCCGAACGCGACCAGATGGCGGCCCGCGCGGCAACAGTGCCGGCCCTCGAGGAGCGGGCGCTGGCGGCGGAGGCAAGGGCAGCCGCCGCGGAGCGCCATGCGGCGGAGGTGGCGGCGCAGGCCGGCGTGCAGGAGGCGGCACAGGAGCACGCGCGCCAGGAAGCAGAGGCACGCGCCGCGGCCGCGATCGCCGAGGCGGCGCTGCTGGCGGCACGCGCGGCCAGCGCGGACTCGCTGGCGCAGGCCGCTGTGACCAACGCCGCGGCGGCGGCGACCAACGCGCAGGCCGCCGAGACGCAGGCCGAGGCGGCGCGAGCCCGCCTGGGCGATTTGCAGCACGAGATCCACGAGATGCGGCGTTCCCAGGACGAGCTGCGCCACCGCGAGGAGGCCGGCCGGTCGCTGCTTGCGGCGCAGCGCTCCGAGGCGGCGGCGCAGCGCTCCGAGGCGGCGGCGCACCTGGCCCTCGTGCAGCGCGCGCTCGACGAGCGGGCCGCGTCCCACGACGGCCTGCGCGCCGAGCT
>CAXSFF010000387.1:0-3222 GCA_964236035.1 uncultured Acetobacteraceae bacterium | reverse complement strand
CCCGGCGAGTCGGCCGAGATCATCCTCACGTTCATGAACGTCATGAAGGGCCTCAACCTTTCCCCGGGCGCCACCGTGCTGGATTTCGGCGCCGGCTCCTGCTGGAGCAGCATGATCCTCGCGGGATTCGGCTACCGGGTCATCGCCTCCGACGTCTCCCGGGTGGCGCTGGACCTCGGGGCCGAGCTGATGCGGCGACGGCCGATGTTCGTCGATCACCCGCCGATCACCTTCCTGCACTTCGATGGGCACCGGCTGGACATTCCCAACGGGTCGGTCGACGCGATCTGCTGCCTCTCCGCCTTCCACCATGTCCCCAACCAGCAGACCATCCTCGCGGAGATGGCGAGGGTGCTGCGGCCCTGGGGACGGGCAGGCTTTTCGGAGCCCGGGCCCGCGCACTCCATCACGCCGCAGAGCCAGGAGGAGATGCGGAACTACTGCGTACTGGAGAACGACATCATCCTCGAGGACATCTGGGAACATTCCAGGGCGGTGGGCTTCACCAACCTGATGGTCAGCCTGTTCTACCCCGAGCCGGTGTACATGCCTCTGCGGGAGTTCAACTCGTTCGTCGCGGGCCAGCCCAGCGCCGCATACGAGCACAACATGCGACTGCTCATGCGCAACCGGCGCCTGTACGTCATGGAGAAGGGCGCCGAGGGCGTGACCACGAGCGAGGATCGCGAAGGCCTTGACGCCCGGCTTGACGTCGACGCCGCGGAACTGCGCTGCACGCCCGGCGAGGAGCTGCAGATCAGGGTGGTGGCCAGGAACACGGGCCGTGCACTCTGGCGCCCGTCCTCCTGGCAGGCCGGGCCGGTCCGTCTCGGAGCCGCCTGGGTCGGCGAGAACGGCACCCTGGACTACCTGCCGCGGGTGATGCTGCCGTCTCCCGAGACCTACGGAGTCCTGCCGGCACAATCGGTCGAGGCCACCCTGACGCTCGCCGCGCCCGCCGAGCCTGGCCGGCGCCGTCTCCGCCTCCAGCTCGTCTCGGAGATGGTGGCGTGGTTCGGAGCGGCCACCGACCTGGTGCTCGACGTCCGCGCGTAGCGGCCGACTCCGCCGGTTCGCCGATCCGGGTGCCCGCTAGCGCGTCACCCAGCCCGCAATCTGCTGCACCACGTCCCGCCAGGTCGGCAGGCAAAGCTCGGCAGCCTCCGCCCACAGCACCGACAGCGCCGCGTCATCCTCCAGCCTGGCGAGGCTGGCGGCCACGCTGTCCCGGTCCAGCCGGTCCAGCCGGATCTGCCCGCCACCCGCGAGGGCCGCGATGCTGGGCGTGGCACCGTGCACGACGACCGGCACGCCCGCCTGCAGGCTCTCGATCGGCGGGATGCCGAATCCCTCGAACTCGCTGAGATAGAAGGTGGCCCGCGCGCCCCGCAGCACCTCGCGCATGGTGTCGTCGCTCACCGGGCCGAGGACCCGCAGCCTCGGCTCCCCGGCAAGCCCGGCCAGCATTTCGATCTCGCGCGTCGAGCGCGAGTCCAACCGTCCCGCGAGAACGAGCGTCGCCGCTCCGCCACGCCGCCAGTATTCGACGAACACCTCGAGCAGCAGCCCGATGTTCTTCCTCGGCTCGATGGTGCCCATGCAGACGTAGCTTCCGCGCGCCGGCCCGCCTGTCTGGCGTTCCAGCTCCAGGCCGTCCGCACCCAGCGGGACGACCACGCCGTCCACCTCGCGACGGATGATCCTCGAATGATCGGCGCGCGTCTTCTCGCTGATGAACACGGCGCGACCGATGTCGCGCATCGCCTGCAGGTAGGGCATGCAGCCGCGCACGGCGCCCTGCGGGTAGTCCTGCGGCCGCAGGTAGACGACGAAATCATAGACGATCCAGGCGATCTCGACCCGGCCGGCCGCCGCCAGCGCCCGGTAATGCCGGGACCGGCCCTGGTCGAAGAACACCTCCGGGTTGAACAGGATGTCGTCCGCCCGGAACTCGACCGGCGCCGCGTCCGCCAGCAACGGGCGGAGCCGGTCGAGCTGTTCCCGGGTGCTCGATCGCGTCCGGCTTCCCCGGGCGCCGAGCCGGCTGAACACCTCGTCCGGGAGCGCCACGAACCCGCCGGCCTCGCCGTCATACCGGCACGGCAGCAGTTGGCCCGGGTTCGGCCAATGGCGGATGAGTTCGCGCTCCACACGCTGGATGCCGGTCTGCAGCGGGTTGGCCACCAGCTCGGTGAGGTCAAGCCAAACGGGGCCGGTCCTCATGCCGCAGCCGTCTCCGGCACGAGGTCGAGCGCGCTGCACAGACGGTCCGCATAGACCCGGAAGTTGTGCCCAGCCTCGAAGGCCCGCCGTGCCTCCTCCCAGGACGCGGGCCTGCCTGCGCCGAGCAGCTCCTCGATCGCATCGGCCAGCAACACCGGGCTGAGCTGATCCGGTATCCGATACACGTACTCCGGCGTGCCGAGCGACTCCGCCAGCCCCGCGTTGGCGACCGTGGGCAGGCCTACGGCAACGCAGTCGAGCAGGGCGCCGGACAGGCTGCCCAGGTTGTGGGTGCGCAACTGGATGGCGGCATCGGCCCCAAGCAGGTAGTCGCGATACAGCGCCTCGTCCACGTAGTCGCGGTGGAAACGCACCTGCGCCTCGAGGCCGAGCGCGCGCACCAGGACCTCGACCGCACTGCCCTGCGGCGGCGGCTCGCCCACGAAGTGCAGTTGCGCCCCGATGCCCCAGTGGCGCAGCAGGTCGATGGCCCAGACGCACTCCTCCGGCCCCTTGGCCGTCTGCACGAAGCCGAAGGTCACGAGAAGCGGCACGTCCGGCGCGACCCCGAGGCGCCCGCGCGCCGCCACCCGGCTCGACGCCGCAAGAGCCTGCTCCAGCCATGGCCGGTAGATCGAGAACGGCAGCAGCACCGACTGCCGGCCCAGTCGCGCCTGCACCAAATCGACGCTAGGACGGGAGTGGAACATCAGCGGCTCGGTCGTGTCCGCGAGGTCCGCGAAGAACGTCGCCACCAGGTGGGACTCGTCGCTGAGCCACAGATCGAGCTCGCCCGGCTTCAGCGCGCGGCCAAGCTCGCGCTCGGCCGTGGCGCGGGTGTGCGGCTCGCCCAGCAGGATGCGGTAGAACCCGAGCAGGCGTGCGTCGTGGCAGATGCACGCGCCGCCGTAGCGCATCAGCAGCCGGAAGATGCGCGCGTGCAGGTGCGAGTTGCCCATCACGCCGACCACCCGGTCGAACCCGCCGGACAGCATCGGC
>CAXSFF010000386.1:0-4578 GCA_964236035.1 uncultured Acetobacteraceae bacterium | reverse complement strand
GGAAGTCGGGCAAAAAGTTCAGGAAAGATTATACAATCTAGTTGAATGGTATAATATCCAAGATAGGCCTCTGATGGCCACAATATACTATTTTCCGGTGTCACAAATGGACGGTGATGTTGATAACATTGTTAAGCCAATACTAGATGGGATGATAGGAATTGCCTACAGGAGTGATGAGCATATCGAGAAAATTGTAGTTCAGAAATTTGAACCTGGCATAGCCTGGGTGTTTTCCGCTCCTTCTCCCATGCTCGCAAGTGCAATCGAGGCAGAAAAACCTGCTCTATACATAAGGCTTGATAGACACCTTAACTGGAGAAATGTCCAATGAGCGTGAATACTTCGGAGGTTGAGAGAGAAGCTCTCTATCGCTTGAAGGAGAAATTCGAAGCGGAGGGATATAGATTTATTCTAAATCCGGTAAGAGGTGACTTACCTGATTTCCTTCAGGATTATCAACCTGATGCGCTAGCACTTGGTTCAAATGAAAACGTAGTGGTCGAAGCAAAACACCGACGGACTAAAGCTTCGGACATTTCACTCACGCATTTGGCTCAAAAAATTTCCTCACGGTCGGGATGGCGGCTTTTAGTTGTCTATACAGGCGAAAATCCTGACGACATAGTAGAGTTGCGTCGTGCTGAGCAATCTCAGATTTATCTAGCTCTACAAGATCTACGTAAGCTTATGATACATGGAACAAATCGAATTGTGCTCGTGGCAGCGTGGTCTATGTTTGAAGCTCTGGCGCGCAGTCTTTATACAGAGGGAGACTCTGGTGCTTCACGGGCACAGTCTCCGACTCAAGTTGTTGAGCGTCTTGCTTCGGACGGCTATCTAGACCTTGATGAAGCGCGACGCCTCCGGACCTTGATTTCGGCCCGAAATCGAGCCGTCCATGGAGATTTGACCGTCAACGTTCCTGATGATGATATACAATTCATGTTAGACAAGGCCGATGAGATCAATTGCATTTTGAATGATTAACAAACGGATGATTGTCGTGATTAGCTTTGCGATCGGCGCTCCTGCCCATTGCTAAGGACTGCCTTGAGTAGAAAGCGGGCGGATAAATTCGGTCGGATTTTAAAACGAAACATCACCGCACCGCCCGATTAGGCCGCCATCCCCGCGCACCACCCGCTCGACCACGCCCACTGGAAATTGTACCCGCCCAGCCAGCCCGTCACGTCCACCGCCTCCCCCACCACGAACAGCCCGGGCACCTCCCGCGCGCCCATGGTGCGTGACGACAGCGCCGCCGTGGCGACGCCGCCCAGCGTCACCTCCGCCTTGGCGTAGCCTTCGGAAGTCGCCGGCTGCACCGGCCACGCCTTGAGCCACGCCGCCGCCGCCTCCAGCGCGCGGTCCTTCCAGTCCGCCAGCGGCGCGTCCGGCCAACGCGGCGCCAGCGCCTCCGCCAGGCGGTGCGGCAGCATGGCGCCGAGCACGCTGCGCAGCCCCGCCTTCGGCCGCTGCCGCTTCTGCGCCCGCAGCACGGCCGCCGCGTCGATGCCGGGCAACAGGTCCAGTACCACGGCCTGCCCCTCGCGCCAGGCGGACGACACCTGCAGGATCGCCGGGCCGGACAGGCCGCGGTGGGTGAACAGCATGGCCTCGTGGAAACGGTGCTGGCCGCAGCGCGCCTCCACCGGCAACGCGACGCCGGCGAGCGGCCGCATCAGCGCCCCGTCGGCGTCGTCGGCCACCAAAGGCACCAGCGCCGGGCGGATTTCGGTGAGCGGCAGGCCGAACCGTCGGGCGGCATCGTGGGAGAACCCCGTGGCGCCGAGCTTCGGGATCGACAGCCCGCCGGTCGCCAGGATCAGCGCCGGCGCCGTGAAGCGGCCATGGTCGGTGTCGACGTCGAATTGGTCGGAGCGGCCCAGCCCCGTCACCTGATGCGCCAGCCGCAGGTCCACGCCCGCGGCGGCGCACTCCGCCAGCAGCATGGCGACGATGGCGCGGGCGGAGCCGTCGCAGAACAGCTGGCCCAGCGTCTTCTCGTGGCTGGCGATGCCGTAGCGGGCGACCAAGGCGGCGAAATCGTCCTGCGTGTAGCGGGCGAGTGCCGATTTGGCGAAATGCGCGTTGGCGGAGAAGAAGCGGTCCGGCGCGGCGTGGCGGTTGGTGAAGTTGCAGCGCCCGCCACCGGAAATGAGGATCTTCTTGCCCGCCGCATCGGCATGGTCGAGCAGCAGCACCCGCCGCCCGCGCTGCCCGGCGGTCGCCGCGGCCATCAGCCCCGCCGCCCCCGCGCCGATGACGATGACATCGAAATTCATCGTGGCGCCGCCGCCCGTTGCAATCGATCGATGATCGCAGCGCCTAGCCCCTCCGGCGGCACGGGCATCGCGGCGATGCCCGTCAATCCCGACCGCGCACCCTCCGCATCCAGCCAACGCAACCCGGTAAACAAATTGGCCGCCGCCTCGACCACATCCCCGGCCAGGCTGAGCTGGAACGCCGTCCCAGCGCCAGGCAGTGGCGGGCCGAATGCCAGCAGCGCCTCGTCCGCCCTTACCGACTCGGCGTCCAGCCGCACCGGCAGGCCGGGCGCGTAGTGCGACACCAGCAGGCCGGGCGAGCGCAGCGTGCGGGTGACTTCCGCCGCCGCCGGGGTGATGCCGTGGCCGACGGGGCCGATCAGCGCCTCGATCGCCGCGCGCGGCACGCCGCCGGGCCGCAACAGGAACGGGCGCTCGCCAGACAGGTCGAGCACGGTCGACTCGACGCCCACCGTGCAGCGACCACCGTCGATCACGGCGGCAATGCGGCCGTCCAGCCCGTCCAGCACGTGCTGCGCCGTGGTCGGCGACACCTGCCCCGAGCGGTTGGCGGACGGTGCGGCGACCGGACGGCCCACCGCCCGCAGCAGCGCCAGCGCCCCCGCATGCGCCGGCACCCGGATCGCCAGCGTCTCCAGCCCGGCCCCCGCCAGCAGCGCCACCGGGCAGGTCACCCGCCGCGGCAGCACCAACGTCAGCGGGCCGGGCCAGAACCGCTCGGCCAGCATGATGGCGGCCTCGCTCGCCACCACGTGGGCGAACGCCGCCGCCGCGTCCGGGTAGTGGCAGATCAGCGGGTTGAAGTGCGGGCGGCCCTTGGCGTCGAAGATCGCGGCGACGGCGCTGTTGCGGGTGGCGTCGGCGCCGAGGCCATAGACGGTCTCGGTCGGGAACGCGACCAGCTTGCCGTCGAGCAGCAACGCGGCGGCTGCCGGGTCGCCGGGCGCGAGGCGCTGGGTCATAAGCCGAGGCAGACGAACGGCGGGTTCTCCCACAGCGGCTTGCCGTAGCGCAGCGGCGCGCCCGCCATGTCGAGCAGCCGCCCAGACGCCGCCTCCAGCACCGCCTGCGGCGCCGCCGTGTCCCACTCCATGGTGCGGCCGAGGCGCGGGTACAAGTCGGCCGCGCCTTCCGCCACCCGGACGATCTTCAGCGCCGAGCCGTAGTTGGCGATCGACGCCACGGGGCGGTCGGCCAGGAACGCCGCCAGCCGCGGGTCGGTGGCATAATGGCGCGAGGCGAGCACCGCCAGCCCGGCGGCCGGCGGCGTGCGCGCGGCGATCGGGCGCTCCCCGACGCCGGTGCGCTTCCATGCCACCGCAGCGCGGCCGGGGGCGCCGACGATGCCGCCGAACAGCTCGCCGTACGCCGGCACGCCGACCGCGCCCAGCACGGGGGCACCCTCGCTGACCAGGCCGATGTTGACGGTGAACTCGTCGCGCCCGGCGGCGAACTCCCGCGTGCCGTCCAGCGGGTCCACCAGCCAGTAGGTGGTCCCCGGGTCGGGATGGTGGCCGGCGGCGGCTTCTTCCTCCGCGATCACGGGGATGTCCGGGGTCGCAGCGCGCAGCCCGGCGACGATCATCGCTTCGGCCTGGTGGTCGGCCTCCGTCACCGGGCTGAGGTCGGACTTCTGCAGCGTCGCGAACCCGCGGGCGCGGACGGCCAGGATGATGGATCCGGCCTGCCGGGCGAGATCGGCCGCAAGGGACAGCAGTGCGGTGTGGTTCATGCGATCAATGTACTCCGCGCGGGCGGCTGCTGGCAAAGTGGGGCCGCGCTGCTACATTCGCACGGGCCGACGCCCAAGCCCCGAGGACATCCATCCATGCTCGACATCGCCTTCGCCGACACCACCCTGCCCGCCGCGGGCGCGCTCGCGCTGCTGATCCCGGAAGGCGGCATGGCGGCAGCCACCAAGGCTGTGGACCAGGCGACGGGGGGGGCCGTTTCGCGCGCGTTGGAAGCGGCGCAGTTCATCGGCAAAAAGGGCGCGACCTGCATGGTGCTGGCGCCGGGTGCGGGGCTGTCGCGGGTGGTCGCGGTCGGGCTGGGCGAAGCGGCGGCGCTCACCAACACCATCGTCGAGGATGCCGGCGGCCAGGCGATGGCAGCGCTGGCCGGCGAGCAGCTGGCCGCGCTGTCAGCCGCCGAGATGATGCCAGAGTACGCTGCCGCCGCCGCACTGGGCGCCACGCTGCGCAGCTACCGCTTCGACCGCTATCGCACCAAGGAGAAACCCGACGACAAGCCCAAGCTCGCCACGCTCACCGTGCTGACCGGCGAC
>CAXSFF010000385.1:0-4578 GCA_964236035.1 uncultured Acetobacteraceae bacterium | reverse complement strand
CGAGGAAGTCACGTTGGTAGACGGCGACCTGGGTTGCGACAAGTTTCTGCGCTACCGCTCCAAGCAATGCGGGAGATCGCAGCGCCATCTCGAACTCGGCGACACGCGCAGTGAAATCATCCCTGTGCTGCAGTCCTTTGCCTCGCAGCACATCTTTCTCGTACTGCCGCATCGGGATCAACAGCGCTTCCAGTTGGTGCTCACCAGCCGAATGCAAAATCCATTCGGCTGCTTGAATGCTGGCCCCCCAACTCTCCTGAAGCCCGTCCTCGTTATCTAAACCAAGGATACGCTGCTGGGCAACAACCTCACCAACCCGTGCCGTGTAGTCGCTTACCTGGCGAGTGAGCAGCGCGGCACTGCGGCGGGCGGCCTCGGAGCCACCGGGATACCGTTCAATGTCGGCCAGCTCTGCCAGCGCTGCTTCGACCGACAAGGCGTGCTGCCCGGCCACGACCTCTCGCGGGTGGAGCAGGAACTCAGCCTCCTGCTGCCGCGCCTCGACAACGCTGGTGAGCGTGCGTGAGAAGCCGCTGCTGATCCACGCTGATGCGTCTGCCTCTTGTTGCAGGGCACGCTGAGACCGTTCTCCAAACCAATACAGGCCGCCAACTAGCAAAAGCCCGAACACTCCCAGGGCGCCAAGCAGACCTACGCGGACCTGAACACCGACGCGGACGCCTTTCATCCCGAGTACGCGGCCCATTCAATGTATGCCAACCAGTGTTGCAGGGTACAACCTACCGGCAACCCGCTAACAAATTGTTGCTGAACGGGGCGCTCGCTTGATGCCTAGAACCTGGCTGCGGCAGTGACTGTCAGCTTGGCTTTCAAATGGCGCTCAGGTTTCTCGGTTGCAGCAATGGCATGAATGTTCGGCTGCTGCCGCGTGCTGCGCCTGTCTCTGGGTCGTGCGGCTTAACTTCGTCACGGCAGTCTCAGTCTCCGGCATCCTTCCTCTTTTCGAACACTCGTTCGGTGACGTTGTTGCGCCAAAGGTCAGCGGGCCTGAGATAGGCCAGCGCCACCTGGGTGCTCTTGTGGCGGGTCTGCCGCATGAGGTCGGGCAGGGCGGCGCCGGCGTCCCCGGCGGCGGTGGCCAGGCCGGCTCGCAGCGAGTGGCCGCTGTACCGCTCCGGATCCAGCCCGGCCTTCAAGGCGGTGCTCTTGACCAGGCGTGCCACAGCCTTGTCGGACAAGCCGACCCCGGTCGGCCGCCCGGCCTTGGTCAAGGCGCAGAACAGCGGCCGCTCCCGCCGGGCGCTCTCGGCGGCTGACCAGTCGAGGTCACGGGCCTGGTGGCGTTGCGCCAGCCAGGCTTCCAACGCGGCGAGGGGGCAGAGCAGGGGCTCGGCCGGGTTGGCCCAGATGGCGATGTCCTGACCCTGGCCGTGCTGGTCGGTCTTGGACCGGCGGACCAGCAGCCGCAGGCCGCTCCCCGGCACCGTCTGGACGTCGCCGAGTTGCAGGGCGACCAACTCGGAACGGCGCAGGGCCGCCCCGAAGCCGAGCAACAGCATGGCGCGGTCGCGGGCGCCGAGTGCCGTGCCCGGGGACTTGCAGGTCGCTAAAAGCTGCCGCAGCACGTCCGGCACGGCGGGCGCAGCTTGGCGGACAGGGCGGGTGCCGCGGCCGCGGGTGATGCCTTCCACCACCATAGCCAGGCGGGGATGGCGCAGATCGAGCGGGATGCCGGCGAGCAAGTGGGCGGTGCGGATGGCGGCCAGATCAACGCGCAGCGTGCTGACCGCGACGCCGTCATCGGCGCGTCGCGTGGCATACATCGCCAGCAGGTCCGGCTCGCCGCTGAGCGGTTCGCGGCCTAAAGAGCGGCACCAGGCCTCGTAGCCGCGCCAGGCGGAGCGGTAGACCCGGCGGGTGCCGTCGCCGCGGGCCCGGGTCGCGTAGATCGCGGCACGGGCGGCAAGGGCCTCCAGCTCAGCGCTGCGCGCTGCGCCGCCGGGCACGGTGAGGTCGCCCAACAGGTCGGTGTGCAGCACGAGCGCGCTGGATGCGGCGTGCGGGGACGTAGTGGGCGGCAGAGAAAGATCGGCCGTTTCTGCCATGGCCCTCATACCTGCCTGAACGGGTTCTCTATGGTCAGGCGGCCCTCGATCACCAAACCGTCCTGCATGTCTTCGGACAGCAGGGTTGTGCAGCCCGCTTCCAGCGCAGACGCGACAATCAGGGCGTCATAGAAGGAGAATTGATGCCGTTTTGCCAGGGCCAGTGCCGTCTCATGGGTCGCAACCGTAAGCGGCAGTGGCGCGGCGCACAAAACGCGCAGCGAGGCCAGCGCCGCGGACACCTCGGCCCAGGAAAGCCTGATCTTGCGGTAGGCGACGTTGGCGAACTCGTTCAGCACCTGGACGCTGACCGTGCCGCCCTGCGCGAGCAGGCCCGCAGCCACGGCTTCGCGGGGATCACCCAACGCCAAGGTGTAGAGCAAGACGTTGCTGTCCAAGAACGCCCCACTCACGCCTCGCGCTCGCTGGCCTCGTCACGGCTGAAGCGGAACCCTGGCGGCAGCGGACGGGCCAAGGCGCGCAGCCGTTCGAGGGCCTGCTCGCGGCTGGGATCGCGCGCGACGCGGAAGCTGCGCGCCGCAGCCACCTCGATCTCGATCTCGTCGC
Source organism: uncultured Acetobacteraceae bacterium (assembly GCA_964236035.1). GTDB lineage: Bacteria > Pseudomonadota > Alphaproteobacteria > Acetobacterales > Acetobacteraceae > CAXSFF01. The sequence continues at coordinate 1,945 of CAXSFF010000385.1, read as the reverse complement.
CCTCCTTGAGTTCGAGCGCCTCGACGACGGTGGCCGGCAGCCGCACGGCCAAGCTGTTGCCCCATTTTCCGACCTGCACGGCGACCCTCCTGGATAGACAGAAACGTTTGTATATCCAAAACAAAGTGTTCTTGCAAGCCGTTACGTCCGCAAAGCACGATTAGCGGACGTAATGGTGAAGATAGCCACAAATGGCAGAAGCGTGTTTACCAACCTTAATACAAGATTGCCTTAATCATTCTAGCCGGGCAAAACTGGTTCTGCGTCAAAGCTTTGCTGTCTTTGCGCATGCGGCAGCCTGAGAGCTCGAAAGGAGGGATCGTGATGGACCAGGCGCTGCTTGCTGACGCAACCGAAGGCGCGACATCCGGGCCAACCATTGCGGCGCTGCCCCGCGGCGGGACGACTGCCGCGGCGTCCGCGCGCCAGGCGGCCGAGACCGTGCGCCTTTATGCGGCGGATTGGGCGGCGTTCTTGAACTGGTGCCGCGAACGACGCCACGCCACCTTGCCAGCGTCGCCCGCCACGGTCGCGGCCTATCTCGGGTCCATGTCGGCAACGCTGAAGCATGGCGCCCTGGCCCGCCGCGCCGCTGCCATCGCCGATCGGCATCGGCGCGAAGGTCATCCATCGCCTGGAATGGACCCCGCCGTCCGCGAGGTGCTCCGTGCCGCCCGCGGCGCCTCCGGCACGACGAGTGGTGTGTCGGCCGCCGTGCCCGGCACGCCATCGCGACCAACGCCGGTCCGCCGCCGCCCGGCGCCCGGACTTACCCAGCTCGCCCGCATGGCCGCCCGCTGCCCCGGCGACCTGGCTGGCTTGCGCGACCGCGCCCTGCTGCTGCTCACCGGCTCCGGCCTGGGCGGCGAGCGCCTGCTTGCTTTGGACGTCGAGCATGTCCGCTTCACCCGAGGAGGGATGGAGCTGGCCATGCCCGCCGCCGGTGCCAGGACGGAGGAGGTGGTCATCGTGTCCCGCATCACGGCATTGGCGGCCTGCCCGGTCCGGGCGTTGGAGCACTGGCTGCACGGCTCGGATACGCGCTTCGGTCCGGTGTTCCGCAAGGTCAACCGGTGGGGTGGCGTCGAGCATCGCCGCCTGCGCACCGATGCCATGCGCCGCATCTGGCAGCGTCGCGCCAAGACGCTGCGGACATCCCGTCGGGCCGAGGACGCGCCGACGTGACCCGCTCTGCGTGCGCCATGGAGAAAGCCGCGCTGAAGGCGGAAGAAGCGGCCGACCAGCTGGATGCCTGGTTGCGGCAGCAGCGCGGGTCTGTCCGCGATGACGGCAGGGATGCGCCTCGAATGGGCGACTTGTCCCCAGCAGGGAGAATGGCGGCCATCCCCGTCGAAAGGGAGCCGGCCGCAGCCGAGACCGCGAAGGGTCCTGCCGCCACCGCCTTGGACAATGGAACTCACGACAGCCCTCGTCCGGCAAGCCCGTGCGCAGGCAGGTCTGGTGCCGGCCTGCCGATCCACTTGCCGCACACGGACTGGCTGCACCATCGGCTGGTGGTGACCGGACCGGCGGACGCGCTCGCCGACCTCCAGGCGGCCGCAAGCGGCGCGGGCACGATCCCGTGGCACCTCAATGGCGACCGCATGGCGGAGGATATCCTCCATATGCTGGTGGCGCCCTCGGCGCCGCAACGCCGCCGCCTGCGCCTGGCCGGCGCGCGGCAGCTGGCGCGCCAGCTGCGCGAGGCGGCAGAGCTGCGCCACGCGGCAGCCTGCGCCCGCGTGGGCCTCAGCCAAGCCTGTGCGTTCGACCTGCACGCTCTCGTGCCGGTGCCGCCCGACATATTGCGGCTGGGTCCGGATGCGCCGGACGCCCTGGCGTGGCTGTGGGAACACTGGGGCACCACGGCCGCGTTGCGCCACATCGCCGTCGAGCCAGCCCTGGTGCTGCGCACGCCCTTGCCGGCTGGGACCGAGACCATGCG
>CAXSFF010000384.1:0-4582 GCA_964236035.1 uncultured Acetobacteraceae bacterium | reverse complement strand
TTCAACCGGCTCAAGCAGTTCCGCCGTGTCGCCACCCGCTACGACAAGCTGCTCGCCAACTACCAGGGCTTCGTCCAGATCGCCGCAATCGCAATCCTGCTCCAATGAAATCGTCACCACAGCCTAGAGCCTCTCTGATTGGGGTTGTCGGGGTCAAGCTGCTCCTCGCGCCTCAGGCCCATTCCCGTAGGTCATTCGCTTCTCTTCGCTGTCGGCGCAGGGCCGCCGCATGATGAGGTCAGGAGGACGGGTCGGCCTTGTTTCTGCCTTACGCCACCCCTCCAGACACGCCATGGTGCGCTTGATGACGACCCTGCTTCTCTTCCTCGCCGTCCTGTGGGCTGGCGCCCAGAACGCGCTCGCCGACGGCGGCTCCTTCGTGACCTTCCCCGCCCTCCTGCTGCTCGGCATGGACGCGCGCGCCGCCAACATCACTTCCACTATCGCGCTGTTCCCCAGCCAGCTTGCGACCGGCTAAACCGGCCGCCACAACGTATCCGGCGCCGAGTCGCTGTCGTTTGGCGCCCTCGTTCTCCTCAGCCTCGCAGGCGGCGCGATCGGCGCGGTGCTGCTGCTGGAGACCCCGGCCAGCTTCTTCGCGCGGCTGGTGCCGTGGCTGGTGCTGTTCGCGACCGCCGTGTTCGCCTGGGGCAGCTTCGGCCGCCGCATCCCTGTCCCTGTGATGGCCGGCGCCACGCTCCCGCGCCGCTCGCTCGGCCCCTGGCCCGCCGGCACCGCGCAGTTCGCAATCGCCATCTACGGCGGCTATTTCGGCGGCGGCATCGGCTTCCTGATGCTGGCTGCGCTGACCCTTGCCGGCCTGTCGATGCGCCAGGCCGGCGCGACCAAGAACGTGCTTGCCGGCATGATGAACGCCTCGGCCATGGCGATCTTCGTGTTCTCGCCCTCGGTGCGCTGGGACGCCGCGGCCGTGGTCGCCGTGGGCGCAATCCTGGGCGGCCAGATTGGCGTCTGGATGCTGCTGCGCGTCGACGACCGCATCCTGCGCGCGGGCGTGGTGCTGATCGGCATTGCACTCACCGTCGGCCTGTTCGTGCAGGCGCCCTGAGCGGTGCTGTTCTCCAGGCAGTTCCTTAGACTTGCCTACTTGATGTAGGACACATGCGCGGCGACCACCCGCCAGCCCTGAGGCATGCGCACCCAACTCTGACTCTGTAGACCGATCGCGCTCTCTTCTTCGAGAGCGAACTCGGTCAACGCGGTCGCGAAATCGGCTCCGTAGGTGGTGATGGTGGTGCGTAGCAGCCGGCGCGGTCGCGGTCCCGCCGGCCGCGCTGCACGGAATGCTGCGATGGAGCCAGCGCCATAGAGTGTCTCCGCCGCTCCGAAACGCGTGGTCAGCGCATTGTCCCAAAACAGTGCCGCAAGGCCTGCGGGATCGTTGTTTACCAGCGCGTCCTCGTAGCGGTTGAACATCGCTTGCATCTCGCCAAGCGTCGTTGGGTCGTTGATCTGCATGCTGTCCGTCGTGGTGAACTCGCATCGGTCGCCCGGGCGCCGCAGCGGTTGCGCGCACGCTCAATTTGGTCGAATGTATACACGACAGCGACCCGGCTGGCACGATGAACCGGCGTGCAGGCGCCTGCAAGATCCGCAATCGCGCGGATCGACAAAGACTATCACGCCCACGCGCAAGCGGTGCCGCGAGCCTGCGCCCATACTGTCTGAAAGAGAGTGCGGTGTGACCTTGGCGGGCCCTGCATCCGGCGATGCCACCGCAGAGACTGCAACCGCTCATTCATCCACCGTAATGTCCTGGAGACTTGCCGATGCCCGACATCGACCCGACCAGCCGCGTGGCTTCGCGACGAGGCCCCGCGATCGGGGCAGGGACCGTGTTGCTGGCAGCCCTCGCGGTAACGGCTGCGCCGCTGCAGGCGCAGGCGCAGTCCGGCGATGCGAGCCAGCTCGGTCACGCGCTTACCTACGCCGGAGCGCAGGCAGCGGGCAACGCGGACGGCTCGATCCCCGCATACGAGGGCGTGGTGCCACCTGCTGGGGGCTGGAGCTTCGGGCAGTTCCGCGGCGACTTCTGGAAGTACAAGGGCGAGCGTCCGCAGTTCACGATCACCGCGGCGAGCGTGCAGAAATATGCGGGTCGCCTGTCACCCGGCCAGCTCGCCATGTTCACGGCTCGCCCCGGCTACCAGATGGACGTCTACCCCTCGCACCGCGACTGCGGCGCGCCCGCCTTCGTGCAGTCCAACACGCTTGCCAACGTCGGCAAGGCAAAGGTCGGTGAGGATGGCTGGTCGCTGCAGGCCGCCGCCCTGCCGTCGGTGCCGTTCCCCTTGCCCAAAAGCGGCATCGAGGCAATGGAAAACTTCCAGACCCGCTATCAGGCCCTAGCTGCGAACTGGGAACTCGCGCGGACCTACATCGCCCCGCCGCCCGGCGGCAGCGGCTCGATCATGCTGGAATACACTCAGCTGTTTTATTATCCATGGGCCAAGCAAGGCGTCCAGCAACCCGGCCAAGTCGGCAATCTGCAGAACGGCACGTTCTACTCGTACGACCTCCCGAACGCGCTGGCCGGGCAGGCGCTGGTACAGCGCTACTACTTTGACAAGGCTGCCGAGTCGTACTACTACTTCACCGGGCAGCGCCGGGTACGCCGTTTGCCGACTTACGCCTATGACGCGCCGATCATCGGGACCGAGAACATGTACCCGAATGACGCGATCCAGATCTTCTATGGCAGCCCGGACCGTTTCGACTGGAAACTGCTCGGCAAGAAAGAGCTGTACGTTCCCTACAATGATTTCCAGGACTTCAGGTTGCCCTTCAGCCTGATCGGCAACACCTACCCCGACCCCAAGCTGCGACGCTACGAGCTGCATCGAGTGTGGGTGCTGGAGGGTGACGTAAAGGCCGGGGTGCGGCACAATACGCCGCGCAAGGTGATGTATCTCGATGAGGACAGCTGGAACGCGGTTGCTTACGACGACTACGACACCGACAACCACCTTTGGCACTACCGCGAGGCGTTCACCTGGCCGGACTACGAGGCCAGCACCTGCACGACCGCGGGCATGTTCGCGAGCTACGACCTTCTGAATGGGCGCTACTTCGCCGACCAGATCCTGCTCGGCACTGGCAAGGATGTGAAGCTCGAGACCTCGCCATCGGAGGATCGCCGATTGAACGACGACTTCTACTCGCCCGAGAATCTGCGTGCAGTGAGCGAGCGCTAGAAGGAAGTCCACAAGCTCTGCCTCAAAACTCCTTTAATTGGGAGCCTTCGAGGCCGCCTCTAAGAAAAAGGGGTCTGGGGTAAGTCTTCCTGAGAGTTCTAACCTAGGGATAGGTAGCGCCTCAAAAATCTAGCAATCGCAAACGGTTAGAGGGCATCGACTATCTCTAGGTTAGCACTCTCGTCTTCCTTGTGGGTCCAAAGCAAAGCTTTGGCCCCGCTTCCCAGAAGTGCATCCTGTCAAGGAACCTGCATGAGCGCGAACAAGGATTTCGACTTCGAACTCGCCGGTGACGACATCGCACTGGTCGACGAAAAGGCGCTGACCTGGTTCGATGTTTCGGCGATCGGCACCGGCGAGATGCTGTTCACCGGCGGCTGGGCATGGATCGTGCTGATCGCCAGCACCTATGGCATCAAGTGGACCTTCATCGGGTTCTGCGAGGGTGCGCTGATCATCAACCTGGTGTGGTGGCTGTATCGCGAGATGATCACTGCGGTGCCGGAGCCGGGCTCGATCCAGTCCTACGGGCGCGAGGCCGGGCTGTTCTCGCTCGGCACCACCTACTTCGTCGCCTATGCGCCGGTCTACGGCGTGTTCCTGTGGATCGAGGTCGTGGTCGCGCGTGGCCTGCTGCACCTGCTGATACCCGGCGTGCCGCAAGGCATCTGGCCGTACGTCGTGGTACTGCCCGTGCTCGCGCTCAACCTGTTCGGCCACCAGATCACCGGCAAGGTGCAGGCAATCCTGGTCGTGCTCACCCTGATCGGCGACGTGTTCATTGCGGGCGCGATCTGGCTGCTGATGTCGCACCGCGACATCTGGTGGGCGAACTGGGCGTCGCCCACGCCGATCAACTTCTGGACGCCGTTCCGGGTCGCAGCGCTGTGGATGGCGATCATGGCGGCGGTCATGGAGGTGCAGCAGGTCCTCGTCGACGAGTGGAAGGATTTCGAGCAGTCGCGCGACATTGGCCTGCTGACCGCGTCATGGCAGCTGTGGATCCGACAAATCCCGCTGGCATTCGGCCTGATGGCATGCCTGCCGCTGGGCGTGCTGGTCACCATGTCGGTGCCGACGGTCGAGGTGATCAAGCTGCAGACCGGCGGCGGCTTTATCTTCTACGTCGGCCTCATCAGCATGCTGATCGCGACCTACACCACGTTCAGCGTCTACTTCATGGCGGAAAGCAAGGTGCTGGCGCTTTACGCGCAGCAGGGTGCGCTGCCGCGCATCTTCGGCGCCTATTCGCGCCGCGCCGTGCCGTGGTTCTCGACCTGCTTCCTGGCCGTCGTGGCATTGCTGGGCGCCTACGTCACCGACGTCGACTTCGTCATCGGCGCGCTGACCGAGTATGGCGCAACGCT
>CAXSFF010000383.1:0-4589 GCA_964236035.1 uncultured Acetobacteraceae bacterium | reverse complement strand
TTTCCTCTTGGTTTGATGATGGGGCGCGGCCCATAGACCGCGTCGAACTGGGAGACTATGTGAGCCATGCGTTCGGCCGGGGTCATGGTCTCCCAGGGGAGCGGAACAGGTCGCGTGGGCTCCCCAGCCGGAACAGTCGCCGGCAGAGGCTGGCGGGGCTGCTGGTAGGTCCCAGGCGGCACTGACGCTGGCGTGCTGTACCCAGGCCGGCTCGGGGGTTCCACGGACGGGCCACGGGCACGAGGGCGTGGCGGAGGCGCCGCGGCCTTGGCCGCCTGCTCCTTGGCGAGGTCCCTCGTCACACGAGACCACGTCTCACGGACTTGATCGGGACTGGGTGGCTTGCCGACGGTGTTGAGAACCCCGGCCGCCGCAGCCTCGCGAGCGATCGCGGCCCAGGGGCGCCGTGCTCTCGCCACCGTTGGTCCAATACGGCGGTGATGCCGCTTGAGCCAGCGGTAGACCTCCCCGAAGCCATCAGCCTCCGCAGATCGGTCAAGTTTTTTGATGCGCGTCATGGTGCTCTCCTCAAACTGAGGATCGCCAACATCGGCGCGAACGGCGCACGAAATGTTGGATACCCAGCGCAGCGGTGCCCGCCCTGCGACTGACACGACCCAAGCGCGTCCAGTCCATGGGATGGGTCCGTGGCCAGTGCCTGACGGGTGTCTATCAGGTGCCTAGCGAGTGCCTAACGGGTGCGTGGCGGGTGCGAAGAGAGGCAGTCCATACACCAATGCACCTGTCGATGCAGAAGCGAGGCAGGTGACTCAGACTTCGCAAAGCGAGTGTACCATTCGCGCCGAGTCAGACGAGGATGATCCTGCCTTTGAGGGGGAGAATGACCGACGGAACAAGCGTGATTCTGGCGCGAATGGAAGCTCGCATGGAGGCAAGTCAAAGCTTTCTCCGGGCAAGCGGCGAGCCGCCCAAGACGATCCTGGAACGGCTGACACTACAGCAGAGCGATGGGTCCAGCATGGGCGAGCTGTTGACGGGGCTGGCAGCCAGGGTGGGCAATGTGGACCAAAGGGCGAAGCGGATACTCTGTCTCTCGACGGGCACCTGGTCCCGGCGCACACCCTGGTAGACGGTGTATCGGTGATCGAGGAAGTGAGGGACAGTGTGACCTACTGCCACGTCGGGGAGGGCCATCACGGCGTGCTCGTGAGCCTGTTCGAGGCATCCGGGCGTGGTTCTGAACGGCCAAGGCGTGCGCGTCCCTCGCACTGGCCGGGCCGGTGGTCGAAGCGCAACGCGCCAAGCTGCAGGCCCTCGCGCCAGATCAGAACTGCGGCGTCGTGTAGCCGTCACCCGGACAGATCCAGGATCGCTGGTCGCCCTTTCCCCTGCTTTTACGTGAACGGGTTTGCGCATTCCGCAGGGGCATGACGGACCTGCGGATAGCGAGGGCGACCTTGTCAGTTGTGCAACCGGCAACCGTGGAGAGTTCACAACCTGAAGCCTGGTGTCGGCTGGAGAGTGGACGACCATCCTCCTCTGCCTGCGCAGGGGACCGTAGGCTGCTGCCGGCGGCCTCCTGCGCTATCGGGGAGAGTACCCGGCAGAGATGAACAAAGAGTTTACGATCGGTCCGGCTGCCCTGGTCGGAACCCTTGCGTTCGCTTTTGTTCTCATTCCACGATGCAGATCATGCCGTCCGCCACACCGCCCTTCGACCGTGCGATCGCCCTGGCCTGCACCATGCACACCCTGCGCGGCCGGTGGCTGTACGTGCGCTGCGCCTGCCTCGCATCGAACAGCCGGCCAGTGCGGCTGATCCTGCGCGACGATCCTGCCGCAAGCCGCCGCAGCTTGGCCGACGTGGTGGTGCGCCTGCGCTGCCGTGCCTGCGACGCCCGGCCGGCATCGGTGCATCTGACCGAAACACCACTGCCGCCCGACGTGAAAGGCAATGTCGTGCCGGGCTGGTGCCTGCTGCTGCACGGCACCGAGGAGAGTATGTCTTCACTCAGAACGTAGTAGATCACGAACAGGAGGAAGCCATGTCGTCCACCGAGCCAACAGGCGGCTTCCCTGGCGTCCTCTACGCCGGCGACGGGATGCGCCTGGCAGGCATCGGACCGGACACCTTCACCACCCAGATGGATGACGCCCTGCCGTTTAAGGCGCTCGTGTCGGGAAGGCCGCCAGCTCCGGGTGACGGTGAACTCGCGCTCGACGATCGGCTGTGGGTGCTGCCTAATTGGCTGGGGAAGGCCGAGGATCTGTCCACGGCGCTGCTCTGCTACTTGGCCAGCCTGATCCGGGCTGGCGGCAAGATGGGGCTGGCCTCGCGCGACGAGTTGGCGTGCGACCAGGCCAAGGACATGTTGTTGCTGGCGCTGGCCACGCCGGAGGGGGTACGCCTGAGTGCCGCCATCAGGCATTCGTCACCAGGTGCGATGGGTCCGCGACGCCGCCACCCTGGAGGCTTCACGGCGGCGCGATGGCGTCGTGACGGGTGCCTGATGGCGGCGACGTGCTCTCCTCAGTCGGCCATTCCTGCCCTCCCGAAGTTGGTTTGTGGTCGGCGAAACCGGCGCGAACGGTGGTTCTCCCGCAAACGTGGTGCTGCATTGGGGATTGTACCCAGGCGCGGGATCATCCACTGACGTCGGCCTTGCAGCTGACCATAGTGCGCGCCCGTGTCCTCCTCTCGGTTTTGCCTTGTTCCCGGCTCGCTGTCCGTCGAGCAAATCCTTCCCGCATCGGATCGCGTGACGATCCTGGCTCGCGCCCGCAGCGAACGCGCCGCGTGTCCTGGCTGCGGCACCATGTCACATCGTGTGCACAGCTATCGTGCCCGCGTGCTCCGTGATCTGCCTTGGCAGGGTCGTCCCGTCTCGCTGCAGCTCCGATCCCGGCGCTTCCGCTGCACCCTTGAGGACTGCTCGCGTCGAACCTTCACGGAGCAGTTGGGTGACGTCGCAAAGCCTCATGCCCGCCGGACGGAGCGCGTCAGCACGTTGCACCGCTGCATTGACCTGGCCGTCAGTGGCGAGGCAGGCGCAAGGCTCGCCGAGCGACTGGCGATGCCCGTCAGCTCGGACACGCTGCTCCGGGCCGTATGCCAGGCCAGCCGGAAAGCGACACCGGCGGTGACCCTGCGGGTGCTGGGCGTTGATGATTGGGCCGGGCGCCGTAGCCATCGTTACGGAACGATCTGGTAGACCTCGAGCGGAACGAGGTGGTGGACCTGCTGCCTGATCGCAAAGCCGAGACGCTCGCGGCCTGGCTGCGGGATCGTCCCGGGGTGGAGATCGTCGTCCGCGATCGCGCCAGCGCCTATGCCAAGGGCGCCCACGACGGCGCTCCCGACGCCGTCCAGGTCGCCGACCGGTGGCACATGCTGCGCAACCTGGGTGATGCCGTGCACAAGGCCGTGGAACGTCAGCATGCCACTGCGAGGCAGGTCGCCTCAGACATAAGGGAAGTAAGCCCCGCCGCTGACAAGGACGTGGCGACGCTACCAAATGCCGGAACACCTGACCCAAGCAGGAGGAAGGCGAAGTTTGCCGAGGCGACGCGGCTATCCAGGGCGGGCGCCTCCATCAGCCGCGTTTCCCGACTGCTGGAGATCGACCGCAAGACGCTGCGCCGCTGGATCAGCACCGGCGCACTCCCGTCGTGGCAGCAGCCGAGCCGCGGCCGCGCGGTCGACGTCCATGTGCCATACCTGGAGCGACGCTTGGCCGAAGGATGCCGCAACGCATCGCTGCTCTGGCGCGAGCTGAAGGCGGCGGGCTTTCGCGGACGATACACGGCCATCAAGACGTGGGTTGGCTAGCAGCGTCCTCTGGAGACACGGGCTCGTCTGAAGCGGGAGGACGGGACGATCTGGAGCCCACCACCGGCCCGCCGCCTCGCTTGTCTCATGATGACAGAGGCTGCCGCGTTGGACACCCACGACGCCAGTTTCGTCGCCGGACTTCTGAACAAAATACCGGCCCTGGCCGAGACCGTTGCGACGGCCAGACGGCTTGCGCTCCTGCTGCGCCAAGAGCCGGGAGTCGCTCGCCACAGTTCTGGAGGCGGCGGGTCGCACCCTGCTGCAGCCGTTCGTGGCGAGGCTGCGCAAGGACATCACTGCAGTTCAGGTGGCCCTGGATCTGCTCTGGACCACGAGCCCCGTGGAAGGCCAGATCAACCGTCTCAAGATGATCAAGTGCACCATGTATGGGCGAGCAGGCTTTCCTCTCCTCCGCGCCCGCGTACTTAATGCCGAGTAGCTCCTTCAGCAGCACCACGTTTGCGGGAGAACCAGCATTCAACGCCCAGCGACACCCGGGGCCAGATCGGGGCTGCGGAGGACGCGCTGGAGCTGTTGGAGGCCCGGAGCCGGCAGATGTCTTCCACCGTCACGCCTCGTCCCCAGGTCGGAGCCACGCTGCTGCGCTTGGTGAGCCGGTGCTAGATCGGTAGGACAGCGGCGACGTGCGACGGCTCGCGCTTGGAGAGGATCGCGCGGCGAAGGCGGTGCCGTTTTCTCTCTCGGCCGTCACGAGATGTCGGCAGCACTCCTGCCGACGTGCCCCGTTCCGTGGCTGATCTTACATCGCGTCAACTAACCGTTCACCAGCACCTGC
>CAXSFF010000382.1:0-4592 GCA_964236035.1 uncultured Acetobacteraceae bacterium | reverse complement strand
TCGCATGGGAGCTGTCCCAGTCGAGCGCTTCCTGCATATGCGCGGCCACACGATCGATATCGCCGAAGGCCCAGCCGTTGATCTGCGGACCTATCGTCTCGAACAGCGCTCCATACACGGCAGGCTCCCCATCCGCCTTCAGATCGGGTGCGACTGCCAGACGAAAGCGCGCCCGGAGCTGCGCGATATAAAACCAGACCACCGCTTCGTCGCGCCGGCCTGCCGTAAACATTCGCTCGGCAAGCATATAGAGCGAGTCGGGCGACAGGTTCGGCGCCTGTGCAATCAAGGTCCCGAGGGGCATGGTCGCGAAATCCTGGGCCGTCGTGGCCGAGGACCAAACCAACGGAACCAAGAGCCCCAATGCCACTCCCTTGAGCAATCCACGGCGCGTGCCGCTCATGGGACGGGAGCCTGGCTCACGGCGCCCCGGACGGCCGCAGCGAAGCGACGGGAAGCGGCGCCACCTGCGCCAGGAAGGCGGCCTCTGGTCCGGATCCAGGGCACAGGATGTCCTGGTGCGACGCCTAGGGCTGAGGGAACCATGCCGGCGACCACGTCCAGCAATTTGCCGTGCGCCTGCGGATCGCACGAGCACGCGCCACGCTCGACGTCCTCCGGCAGGGCCCCAACAGTTGCCCGTTCCCCGTCCGGCATGAGATGCTGACGCAGGTTGGGGTGAACGGAGCAGAGCGGATAATGCAGCGACGGAATGTGCTCGGTTTGGCGGCGATGCTGCTGATACCATCATCTGCGGTTCTAGCACAGGTCGGCCTCGCCGAACGCCGCGCGATTGCCGCCTACCGTCAGGAAAAGTGGCCCTCCATCGAGCAGGCGATCCGCAAGGCGGCCGGGTTCGACGTGCCGGTTGACGTGGAGTGGGACCAACTGACGATCCCGGGCGACGCCAGCCACTACGCCGATGACGAGTACTACGGCAAGACGATTTTCCAGCCGCTGGTCGCCGCTCTCACCAGCATCACCGCCGACCAGATGGGGCGCGACGCTTTGAAGGCGAAGCTGCAGCGCATCCATGTGCGCTTTGACGAGAAGACCGCCGCAGCGTCCAATTACCCGAACGGCCTCAGTTTCGTGAATGGCGTGCTCGACATCAACTGGCGTCCCTACGCCAACACGGCGGACGTGGAGCCTAGGACCCAGGCGCTGACCCAGATCATGGAGACCAACCTTTGACGCTCCGCGCGCGCGACGCCTCCATGCTCCCCGCGGCCAAGCTGCCCTGGCTAGGCAAAAGTGTGGCGGCCGAACTGGACGAGCTTCAGGCGTGGGTTGCCTGCTTTCCAGCAGAGGGGTTAGTTGAGGCGTTGGATCGATGCTATCACGGCTGTCCCTGCTCGCCAGCCCGGTCGGTATCCCTGGGCCTTCAGCGGGCTGCGTGCGGTTCGCGACGCGGGTTTGGAAGCTGACGATGGCACCCGCCGCTTCGTCGTGCCCTGGAGCGGCATCGGACGGGTCCGAGCGTCAATGGGCCGCCAGACCTATGACATGACCCGCATCCTGATGGTGGACCATTCTGCGGGACGATCCATCTTCCTGGCTGAGGTGGATACCCTGTGGCCATCTTTCATGGAGACGATGGTGCTGCATCTGCCGGACGTGATGCCAGAGGCAGCCTGGTCGGCGCGGCTCGAAGCCGATCCCGAGTCTAGCATCCGCATCTATAGCCGCTCCTAGCTTTCGTGAATCTAGCATTCAGGGGTGAGCACGGCTCCGAGGACGCGCAAGGCGTCGGCCTTCGCGTGCCATCATGACACTCGAAAAGGCAAGACTGTCCGTTCAGCGTCTGCGATCCTGATCGTTCGGGCCTGCCGGCCGATCGAAGTCCTCGTAGGTGGGAGACACGGTTCGGCCCGCGCGCTCTACGGCCACGCTGATGACCACGTTGTTTGCGATGTCCACCAGGGCGTAGGACCAAAACCCGTTGGCTTCCGCCAGATCGACGTAGAGCTTGTTGAAGTAGTCGTCGGTCCGGCCATAGACGTCATAAGGCAGGATGACCGTAAACACCGGGAAATTTGCCCCGTTGCATAGCTCTACCTTTTCAACGCGCGCACGGGCCGCGTGGAGGACCTCGCGTGTCGGGTGCCGCCAGGTCATAAGGTCGACCGCCCGACAGTCATGCACCGTATTGGCATACAGCGTGGTGTCGGACAGGTTGGGCACTGACGCGACGGCGCCCGAGGCCACGCCGGGCACGACATGCCCTAGAATGCAGCAGGCCACCACCACCCACTTACGCGAACAAGTCATGTGCTTCGCCTTCGACGTCACGTGGCTGGCTAGCCCGGTGTCGTACACCAGCTTTCCAGACGCCGCCCTGTGGGACCCCTTATGAGGATAGTGCGCCCGTTCTCCAACAGCCTGCGTCAGAAAAGACGGCATGTCGTTTCCGCAGTGACCATACGGTTGCGTAGCAACCGCTGGCCCGGCTAATTGCGTTCCAACAGGGGGGATTTGGATGCCAAACGTTCCCAGCGACGCGACGCTTACGGTGGGTGCCGGGCAGACCAGTAGCGGTATGGCGGAGGTTGCCCGGCAAGCGGCGTAAGCGTTGGAAAGATCGTCGATGTCCTGTGTTCTCGCCCGGTGCAAGCCCGGTCGCCGGAGCCTGCTCGTTGTCATCGGCCTGAGCCTGGTGGCTGGTGATGCATTCGCACAATCGCCGCCGCCGGCAACGGCTCCTGGTCCGGCCGCCGTACCTGGACGGCAAACCCCGGGCCTGATCACCACCCATGCGGAGGCAAAGCGGCGCCTGCCGAACACGGTGTCGGATGCCGTGGTCAGCATCGAGGTGCATGGGCGCGATCTGCGGGGAACGGCGACGGCGCTGGGCCGGCAGTCGCAGTCCCTGCTCACCTTCCTGCGGGGACAGCCGACAGAGCGGCTCCGCACGGATGGGATGAGCTTCGACCCGGAAACCCAGGAACTGCGTGGCCAGCCCGACCGCATCAAGGGCTACACCGGGCACCTCAGCGTGTCGTTCCGCACGAGTCCGGAGCAGTTGCCGATGCTGCTGGCCGGGTGCCTGGACAACGGTGCCACGGGATTGGGGCAGTTCGGCTCCTCCCCGCGCGAGCAGGAGGTGGAGGCGGCACGCCAGGAGATGGTGGCCGAAGCCGGCCAGGCAGCGTTGGCCCAGGCCCGCGCGATCGCCACCGCCGTAGGCCAGCGTATCGCCGGGGTCGAGTTCGTGGAAGTTGATCCGCTCCCCGGGGTCAGCGCCGGGCTGGTGCTGCCCGACACCGTGTCGATGCGTGCGTCGCGGCCTGCGCCGCCGGTGCAGCCCGTCGCCAACGAGGCAGGCGATTCCAGCTTTTCGGTCAAAGTCGTGATGACGCTGCGTTTGGCACCGCAAGAGTAGGGCGGGGCAATGCTGGCCGAGAAGCCTCGCTTCCTACTGCCGGAGCTTGACCAGGTAGATGAAGCCCGTGCCTTGTTCCGGGAATAACCGGGCGGGCCAGCTCACACCAACGATGACCTGCGTTCCACCTGCCTCGGCCGCCCACGTTTCAGAACCGCCGTAGAAGCTCTCGGTCCCGCGGTATGTGGCCCCACGCCCGGGCGGGAAGCGGCGTTTCAACTCCACCAGTGCGTCCGCCGCGGAAAGGCCGGGGCGGCTGACGGCCCAGCACACCGCGAACGGCACAGTGCCGATCGGGGCGTAACCGGCAAAGGTCTCCCCGCCGCCGGACTTGCCCGGCGCCGACCATAGCCGACGACCTGGAGCGAGCGAGGCGATGGCCGGACCAAATGGACCGGCGGCTGGATCGATTTCCACCAAGCCAGCCTTCTCGAACGACAGCGGCAGGCGGTCCAAGTCGCCGGCTTCGGCCACGCAGGACGCGAGGAACAGCTGCATCTGGGCCTGCGCGGGCGCACAGAGCAGGCATCCCGTTGCCAGGATCATACCCAAGGTGGATCTCAGCAAGTGCGATAACTCCTTCATCGTTCGGGTGACGTGGCAACGACCGGAGGCCGGAGCAGGTATCGGCCCCGCTCCCAGACATAGCTGGCGCCACACTCCTCGCATCGCGCATCCGATCGCCGCAGGACATCGACCAGACAGCTCGGATGCTGCCGCTGCAACGCCCCGAGTTCGGCAATATATGCGGCGTCAGCCGCGTGCAGCGCCACTCGCTCGAGAACATGGCCGCAGAGGACGCAACGGGTCCGCTCGGCAACCGTGCGCTGCCGCCAACGCTCCCAACCGCCCCACAGCAACGCCATCGGCACGCTCACTGGAAGCGTCAGCAGCATGACCACCAAGGCGAGGACCACTGACAGACTGGCAAGCAGGCCGGACATGATCCCTCCGCGAGTGCTCGCCTGATCGGTCACGCTGGACGTCCTCTCCGGGTTGGATTGGCTGCACTTGGCGGGTAACCACACCGAAGTCGGCGTCGATAGCGGTGGAATCACTTCTCCTGTGGTGCCCGAGTGGCCGCAACGCGCGCGCTGGTTGGCCCGCCATGCGTGTGCTTCCTGGCCCTGATCGTCATCCATGATCCTTGGCTTGACGGACAGGCGGTCGTGCAGCGCTCTGAGTTCGCCGGCAGCTGTCACTCTCGCGA
>CAXSFF010000381.1:0-4599 GCA_964236035.1 uncultured Acetobacteraceae bacterium | reverse complement strand
GGCCGCTGTCACCGCGCCAGAGGCGTCCGCTGCCGTAAACCCTCCCGATAGCACGATATGGTCGGAGGCTTTGAAGCCGATGATGCTGGCGCTGCCGCCCTGCCCTTCCGTGACCGTATAGCCATCCGCACCGGTACCGGCGAAGGCCGTGAGGCTGCCGCTGCCCAGCCTGACCTGCGTGGTGCCTGGCCCCTCGACGATCAGCGCCGTGCCGGCGCCGGCGTTGAAGGTGTCGGGCCCGACGGGACTGCCGAACGCGGTGTCGCCGTTTGTCATGTTGAAAATGTTGCTGCCGCTGCCGCCCACCAGGGTGTCATTGCCGCCGGTGCTGCCGGTGAAGCTGTTTGCCCCGGAGCCGCCGAACATCAGCGCGCCGCTGCCTGCCCCGCCCAGGAGGGAGGTGTTGCCGCTGCCCGCGACCAGGACGCTGCCCTTGCCCGCGCCGCCGGTCAGCGCGTCGACACCCGCGCCGCCGTACAGAATGTCGACGCCCGCGCCGCCGCCCGCCACGTAGTTGCCGCTGCCTGCCACAAAGGTGAAGCTGCCCGCGCCGCCGTTCACCGTGGCGGCCGCGCCCGAGGCGTACACGATGTCGCTGCCGCCGCCCGCGGCGATCGTGTCGGTGCCCAGGCTGTTCACCGTGTCGTTGCCCGAGGCAGACGCCGTGACCGTGTTCTGTCCGCCCTGCGCGGTGACGAACACCGTGCCCGCAGCTCCGGCCGTGGTGGTCACGCCGGCGCTGGCCGTGCCGCCGGCAACCGTGGTGCCTCCCGTGCCGCCCGAGGTCGTGGTGCCCGAGGTCATGCCGCCCGAGGTCGAGGTGCCGCCCGTCACGGTGGCCGCCGGGGTGGTGGCGGCCGGGATCGCCTGCGAGCCCTGGAACGCGATGCCGATGCCCTGGAACCCGGTGGCATCCGCAGGCAGGCTGTACACGGCGAAGCTGTCGCCCGCCGCGCCGGCGATGCTGAAGGTTTCGCTCGCGCCGCCGGCGACCGAGACCGTTACGGCATTGCCGCTGACGCTGACCGCATCTGCCGCGGACGCGGCGAAGGTTGGCAGAATGATGGCGTTGTTGATCGTGAAGCCGGAGATGGTGGCGCCCGGCGCAACGGTGTCGTCGATCAGCAGGGTGCCGGCGCCGACGAAAGTGATCGTGCCGCCTGTCGCTGCGGCCCCGCCCTGCAGAGCCAGTTCGCCGCCGCTGATCGTGACGCCAGAGATCGTGCCGCCGCTCTGCACGGCCTCGAGCCCGCCGCCGTTCACCACGGTGCCGACCGCCGTGCCGCCGGAAAACACGTATTCGGTGCCGCCGACGAGCGTGGCGCTCACGCTGACGCCGCCCGAAGAGACATACTCGTAGCTCGTGGCGTCCACCATTGCGCCGCTGGCGGTGCCGCCGGCGAGCACGAACTCCACGCTGCCGGTTCCCACCGCGGTGGCGACCGCGCTGCCACCCGACGAAACGACATCGGAACTGGCGCTGGACAGCTTGATACCGCTGGCGGTGCCGCCGGCGTACACGAACTCCGCGCTGCCGCTGCTGAACGCCCCGCCGACGGCCGTGCCGCCCGAGAGCGCCTCCTGGCCGCCGCTGTTGGCCAGCGTGCCGCGGGCCACGCCGCCGGCAAGCACCGTCTGGCTCGCGCCGCTGTTCACCTGCACCGCGACTGCCGTGCCGCCGGCGAGAACGGTGCTGGTGTCGCCGGAGTTGAGGGTCAGCCCGCTGCTGGTCTGGCCCGAGCTGATCGTGGTGGCGGTCATGCGAGATCCTTTGCGGCGCTGTGGCCGACATGCCTGAGTGCACGATGGCCGGGCCGGTGCCGTCGAACGGCGCGGCACTGACGGAGCATGGTGCTATGGCAACGACGGGAACGTCGCTTCATCCATCCCGACAGGCGCCGGCCGATCCAGCAGCATCTAGACGGAAATGAGTCCGCCGGGACCAACATGGGATACCCAGACATGTTTCGTTTCGTTCGATGTTCGCGCCCAGCGACGAGGCATTCGCAAGCCGTTCCCCTAGATCCGGGCGATACATTCCACACCGCGTACTCCGGTCTAGCGCGAGTTCGGAAGTGCTATTGCCGGCAGGTTCAGGGAAGAAGCCTGAACCCCGCTTCATCTGGCAGTCTGCCGGGAGAGCCCCTTAAAGTCAGGGCTGTTCAACGCTTTGCCACGCCTTTGAATCGCGGCAGATTTTTGATGCCAACGGAACCCTTTATGAGCGAGCTGCGTCATGCCGCTCCGTTTTCTCGCCCTTGGCCTTTGCAACCTTCGCCCCTGAGCTCCAGCGGTAAGCGGCAGCCGATTCTCCGCGGTTTATGGCGATTTATCCCGCAGCCGCCGGCCCTGAAACGGACCTCGCCACGCCCCTGAAGTTCAGGATCTTTCGAGCGCGCTGAACGGAGGAACAGCACGACCAAACCACAGGGCACGGCCAGGATGACGATCCCGGACACGGTCGATGCCTGCTTCCTGCTGTCGCGGCGCCAACCCCCGGCGGCGTCCCTGGTCCCGGCGCCCCATGCCTGCTCAGCCGCCGCCGCGGTGCAGCACCGGACCGGACAGCCCGAGCGCGGTGTTGACGACCGCGAGGTGGGTCAGCGCCTGCGGGAAGTTGCCCGACTGATGCCGGCCCGGCACGTTGTACTCCTCCGCGAGCAGGCCGACGTCGTTGCACACCGCGAGCACGCGCTCGAACTGCGCCTGAGCCTCCTCGTGGCGGCCCAGCAGGGACAGGCAGTCGGCCATCCAGCACGAGCACGCCAGGAACACGCCCTCCGGCGTCTGGCCCGGCCTGGCCTTCATGCGGCGCACCAGCCCCTTCTCGCTCAGCGCGCGTTGGATGGTCTCGATGGTGGCGAGCATGCGCGGGTCGTCGGCCGGCAGGAAGCCGACCAGCGGCATCAGCAGCAGGCTGGCATCGATCTCCTGGCCGCCATAGTACTGGGTGAAGCTGCCCAGGCCCTCGTTCCAGCCCTCGCGGCACACCTCGTCGTGGATGGTCCGGCGCAGCGCGGTCAGGCGCTCCACCAGGGCCGGGTCGGCCTCGTCGCGGCCCTCGTCGGACTGCAGGAAGCGCAGCACGCGGTCGACGCCGACCCAGGCCATCGCCTTGGAGTAGGTGTACTGGCGCGGCGTCTCGCGCGACTCCCACACGCCGGAGCCCGCGGTGTTCCACACCTTCTCCAGGTGCTCGACGATCCTCACCTGCACCGCCGCCTCCTGCGCGCAGACCGGCAGCCCGCCGCGGCGTGCGAGGGCGAGACAGTCGAGCACCTCACCATAGACGTCGATCTGGTGCTGCGTGGAGGCGGCGTTGCCGATGCGCACCGGGCTCGCGTAGCGGTAGCCCGGCAGGGTGTCGACCTCCCACTCGGACAGGTGGCGCGCGCCGTCCACGCGGTACATGATCCGCATCTGCTCCGGCGCGCCTGCGATGGCGCGCAGCAGCCAGTCGCGCCAGGCGCCCGCCTCCTCCTGGTAGCCGGCATTGAGCAGCGCGCCAAAGCTGAACGTCGCATCGCGCAGCCAGCAGTAGCGGTAGTCCCAGTTCATCTGCCCGCCCGGCGCCTCCGGCAGCGAGGTCGTCGGCGCCGCGACCAGCCCGCCGCTGGGCCGGTGGATCATCGCCTTGAGCGTGATCAGCGAGCGCCGCACCTCTGCCGGCCACCGCGTCTTCGCATCGTCGAAGCGGCCGATCCATTCGCGCCAGTAGCCCTGCGTCGCGGCCAGCGCGGCCTCCGCGTCGAGCGGTGCAGGCACCGCCCTGGTCGACGAGCCGTAGCTCATCACGAAGGCGACGCGCTCGCCCTCCGCGACATCGAACGCCACCTCCTGGTGGTGCTCGCCCAGCCGGATCGGCACCGGCGCGCGCAGCACCACCAGGTCCGGCCCGACCCTGGCCACGACGCCGCCCTCGATCGCCTCGCACCAGGGGGCGAGCGACCCGTAGTCGAAGCGCAGCCGCAGCTCCGAGCGCATCGCCACCGTGCCGCGCAGCCCGACGACGATGCGCACCAGCGCCGCGACGTCCTCGCGCGGCGGCATGAAGTCGATCAGCCGCACCGCGCCGTCCTCGGTCTCCAGGTCGGTCTCGAGCACCAGCGTGTCGTGCTGGTAGCGGCGCCGTGTGGCGCGGACCACTCCGGCGGGCGCGATCAGCCAGCGCCCGTGCTCCGGCGTGCCGAGCAGGGCGGCGAAGCAGGCGTCGTCGTCGAAGCGCGGCCAGCACAGCCAGTCCACCGACCCGGCCCGGCTGACCAGCGCCGCGGTCTCGCCGTCGCCGATCAGGGCGTAGTCCTCGATCGGGTTGCTCATGCCCGTGGTCCCGCGCCGCGGCCCGGGGGCGACGGGGCGGGCGGGATGGGCACGCCAGGGCAGGGCGGGCTGGAGTGTCACGGAAGCGGGCATGGCGGCTCCTGGAGCAAGGGAGGAGGAAACGGCTGGCGGGACGTCGGGGCGGGCCTCGGGCGAACGGCAGAGCAGGCTGGGCTCCCGTCCAGGCGGGCGAAGGCCTGAAGTTTTGGGGAGACCATCGCCTGGACCTGTCAGAAAGCAAGGCTGGGCTCTGCCCAGACCCGCCAGGGGGGAAGCCCC
>CAXSFF010000380.1:0-4608 GCA_964236035.1 uncultured Acetobacteraceae bacterium | reverse complement strand
GGTGCACTACGCGATGGTGGTGATCCTTGCCATGGGGATCGGGCTGTTCGCCCCGCCCTTCGGCGTCGGCTACTACGCCGCCTGCGCGGTCAGCCGCGTCAACCCCGACCGCGGGATGCGCCCGATCGTCGGCTACATGGTGGCGCTGCTGATCGGCACGGTCATCATCGCGGCGGTGCCCTGGGTCTCGACGGTGTTCCTGTAGCCTGCCGCCCCGCCGGTGGGCGGGCGAACCGAATGTGTCCGAACCACCCCGGGGAACCGGGACCAAAGCTGGAGACCTGTCGTGACCGCTCCTGACATCAAGCCGCTCGGATTCCTGCTGCCGAACGGGTGCCGGATCACCCATGGGACGGGGGCCACGGTCAAGACGCCGTTCACGACCATCCCGCTGACCATGCACGAGCTGTATCCCGGCGGCACCCTGACGGTGCCCTCGACCCAGCGCGGGCAACTCGGCTTCATCCCCTTCGACCACGAGCTTCGGCTGCCTCGGCACGTGCACGTCACGATGGCGGACAGGGACGAGGATCGGCGCCTGCTGGCCGAGCGCATCCTGGTCACGGGCGGGGCCGGCCTGGTGGAGCTGAACGGGGACGTCTTCGTCATCCCGCACGGGGCGCTCGTGGACATCCCCGAAGGCGTCCCGCACACCTGGTCGGCCTGCCCCCCCGGCGTCGGGCTGCCGGACGGCACGGCGGCGACCGGCCAGTTCCTGATGGTCTACGACTACGCGAAGCCCACCAGCTTCTTCCCGGTCGAGGGCACGAAGACGCTGCAGTCGATGGCGGATTACGTCCGCTACGACGGCAAGCTCGAGAACATCTGCTTCCCGAAGCTCACGGCGGAACAGGTCAAGGCCGAAGCCGCCTTCGCGTGGGACGACGGGTTGGTGGGCGCGGGTTCCGCATCCAGGGGCGCTGAAGCTTCCCGGCCGCGGCGGGCGCCTCCACAGCGTCCGCCGCGGCCGGGTGCGAACTTCCACGGATCAGCAAAATGAGCATTCAGGCCTGCTACAACTTCCACGACTTCCGGCGCCTGGCCAAGCGGCGCCTGCCGAAGCCGATCTTCGACTACATCGACGGAGGGGCGGACGACGAAGCAACCTATCGGCGCAACACGGGCGCCTTCGACACCTGCGACCTCGTCCCGAACGTGCTGCGAGGCGTGCAGGACGTCGACATGTCGGTGACGGTCATGGGCCAGAAGCTGGCGATGCCCGTGTACTGCTCGCCGACCGCGTTGCAGCGGCTGTTCCATCATCAGGGCGAACGGGCCGTGGCCGCGGCGGCGGCCCGGCACGGGACGATGTTCGGCGTGTCCTCGCTGGGCACGGTCAGCCTGGAGGAGGCGCGGCGGATCAGCGACGGCCCGCAGGTCTACCAGTTCTATTTCCACAAGGACCGCGGCCTCAACCGGGAGATGATGGCACGCGCCAAGAGTGCCGGCATCGAAGTCATGATGCTCACGGTCGACAGCATCACGGGGGGCAACCGGGAGCGCGACAAGCGCACCGGCTTCTCCATCCCGTTCCGCCTGAACCTGGCCGGGATGATACAGTTCGCCATGAAGCCCGCCTGGGCGATCAACTACCTGACCCACGAATCCTTCAAGCTGCCGCAGCTCGAGAACCACGTCGACATGGGCGGCGGCGCGCTGTCGATCAGCCGCTACTTCACGGAGATGCTCGACCCGGCGCTGTCATGGGACGACGTCGCCGGCATGGTGAGGGACTGGAGCGGCCAGTTCTGCCTGAAAGGCGTCATGTCCGCCGCCGATGCGAAACAGGCGGCGGAGATCGGCTGCACGGGCATCGTGCTGTCCAACCACGGGGGACGGCAACTCGACGGCTCGCGCTCGGCATTCGACCAGCTCGCGGAAGTCGTGGACGCCGTGGGCGACCGGATCGACGTCATCATGGATGGCGGCGTCCAGCGCGGCACCCACGTGCTGAAGGCGCTGTCCCTGGGGGCCAAGGCGGTCGGCGTGGGGCGGTACTACCTGTTCCCGCTCGCGGCCGCCGGTCAGGCCGGCGTCGAGCGGGCGCTGGACCTGATGCGGATCGAGATCGAGCGCGACATGAGGCTGATGGGATGCACCTCCGTGAGCCAGCTGGGACGGGGGAACCTGCGGTTCAGGTAGCGTCGCCCCCGCCTCCCGTCTTCTCTGGCCTTCCCTCGACCTGCCTGCACGGAGCGAGCCATGCCACGTTTTGCCGCCAACCTGACGCTGATGTTCCATGAACTGCCGTTCCTCGACCGGTTCGAGGCGGCCGCGCGGGCCGGCTTCACCGCCGTCGAGTTCCTGTTCCCGTACGACCATCCCGCTTCGGAAATCGAGGACAGGCTGCGCCGCCATGGTCTCGAACAAGCTCTGTTCAATCTTCCGCCGGGCGACTGGGCATCCGGCGAGCGAGGCCTTGGCGCGCTGCCGGAGCGGCATGCCGAGATGCGAGCCAAGTTCGAGGAGGCCGTGCCCTACATCCACGCCACCCGGACGCCGTGCGTCCACCTGATGGCGGGCCGGAGCGACCGCTCCGCCTCCCACGCGCGCGCCTTCCGCGACGCCGTGGCGTGGACGGCGGAGCGCCTCGCCAAGCTCGGCGTCACGCTGATGCTGGAGCCGCTGAACACCAGGGACAATCCGGGTTACCATCTCGTCGACTTCGACGAGGCGGCAACGTTGATCCAGGACCTCGCGCTGCCGAACCTGAAGCTCCAGTTCGACCTTTACCACTGCCAGATCATCCACGGCGACGTGACGCGGCGGCTGGAATCGATGATGCCCATCATCGGCCATGTCCAGATCGCCAGCGTTCCGTCGCGGAACGAGCCGGACGGCGAGGAACTCAACTTCCCCTATCTGTTCGGACTTCTCGACCAGCTCGGCTACGGTGGTCACGTCGGCTGCGAATACCGGCCGCGGGGTGAGACGATGTCGGGCCTCGGCTGGTTCGCGCCGTACCGCTCCAGCCGGGCTGCCACTCCGTGAGCATCGCTGGTCGCGCTGATCGGCTGTCCTTGCCAAGACCACTGGCGCTTGCGCGTCGCACGGCGCATGGGCTGGTGGCCGCCGGATAGACAAGCCGCGTACCGGCACGCAATCTTCATGGCTGGCCGAACATGGACCGTCGTGAATCGGCTGGGCTGATCGCATATCGGAGCAGGTTATGAAGAACACCGCCATCATCGCTGCCGTCGTCGTGGTCGTCGCGGCGGGTGGGGCCTATTACGTCGCCAGCCATCGTGCCGCCGAGCAGATGGACGCAGCCATCGCCGACTTCCGCGCGTCGTTGCCGCCGGGGTCGAGCTTCAGCTATGCCAGCGCGGCGCCTGGGTTGTTCAGCCGCAGCGGACATTTCACCGACGTCGTTCTGACGGCCAACGGCCAGACCGTCACCGCAGCCACGCTGGACGTGTCGCCCGGCGAGGGCCGTACGCTGCGCCACCTCGACGCGACGAAGGTGGCGGGCAAGGCCCCGGGCATGCAGATGAGCATGGACCGGTTCGACGTCGACGCGCTGGCGATGCCGGTGCTCGCGACCAATGTGGCCGACGTCGACCCGGCCGCCGTCACCTTCGACCATGCGGCCGCGCACGGCTTCCACAGCGCCCCCGACGGAGGGGGCAGCATGGACGCGGCGGACATCGCCGTGGACAGCTACGGCGCCGGCAAGCCGACCACCATCGACCTTGCAGGCATCACGGCCACCCTGAGTGCCGCCGCGGTCGACCATGTCAGCCTCGATCACGCCCGGCTGCGAGGCCTTTTGCTGGCAGACGTGATCGGGCGCGCGCAGAGCGGCGCAGGCGCATGGCCGCGCAGCCTGGATTATGCGCTGGACATGACCAAGCTGTCCGTGACCGCGGGGGCAAGCCGTTCGTCACCCTTGCTTCCCTGACCACCGGGTCGGACCCCAAGGGCACTGACCGGTTCGAGACCCGGTTGGACATGAAGGACCTGGTCGTGATCGCCACGCCGGGCTTGACGCCGGGCCTGTCCGAACTGGGCTACGACCGCTTCCAGGGCGGTATGCAGATGCACGCCATGGTGGACCGTGCGGCGCAGCAGATGCGGATGGACCAGCTGGACGTCGACGCCCCTGCGATGGGTCGGCTGCACCTGGCTCTCGGGCTGGACAACGTTCCCTACGAGACGATCACCCCGGCCTCCGGCCAAGTGGACGGCATGGCGTTCATCGCGATGCTGCAGGCACGGCTGCAATCGGCCGAGCTGACGTATGAGGACCACTCCCTGGCCGGCAAGGCGCTCGCTGCCGCAGCGGCCAAACAAAACACGACGCCTGCCGCGCTGAAGCAGACCGACATCGCGATGCTGAACGCGACGGGGGCACAGCTCCACCTCGGCCCAGCCGTGCTCGGCCCGATCGCCGCTTTCATAAACGACCCGCATCGACTGGTCGTGGCGGTGAGGCCGCCGCAGCCGATCGTGCTGATGAACCTGTCGGGCGTGGCGACAGACCCGCAGCGCGGGCTTGGCTTGACGGTGACGAACTAGGCCGCTGGACAAGCATCGGCGAGTTGGCGAGCCTTTGCTTTCTGCACCACCGAGGACGATATCCCTTCCATGCCGCTCCCCATTGCCCCG